>NZ_JBDJNE010000004.1:0-270358 GCF_039674265.1 Brucella sp. TWI559 | reverse complement strand
GGGAACGGGTTTCTGTCTCATCTTTGCGTCCTTTGATAAAGCTATGATGAGCCGAAAATCCTCTCTTCTTAATTAAACCAGTTTTGTCTCAAAGGCGCTGAGGTCGGACAGTACTTCCACTCGTTGCCGGTCAGATTAGGATGGGAGGCATTTACGACCTCGTATACAGTTCGAGTTTGGGCGATGGATCAGGCGGCTGGTTTCTGCTCAACCCAACCGATCAGCAATATGTTCCTACAGGTGCTGTAATTTGCCTTGCAGCGCCAATAATCCCCAACGGGTATTTGTATTGTAATGGTCAAACTGTCTCACGAACGACCCATGCGGCGCTGTTTTCTGCCATTGGAACGCGATATGGGGCAGGGGATGGATCAACAACATTCGCACTTCCAGATTATCGAGGCGTGTTTATTCGCGGATGGGATGACGGGCGGGGCGTGGATGGGGGTCGAGCATTTGCAAGCTGGCAAGATAATCAAAATCAGTCACACAGTCATTCAGTATCTGGAACGACAGCATCTGGCGGGAATCATCGCCATGAATATCTTGACGCTAATGTGGGCGGGCAGAGCATCGGAACCGGTATCACACACAGCAATGGAACTGCGCGCGCATCTTTAAACGCGCAAACGTCCTACTCTGGCGATCATTCTCATTCGTTCAGTGGCACATCTTCCTCGTCGGGCGGCAATGAATCGCGCCCTGTGAACCTATCCGCATTCTACGCGATTAAGACGTGACACCATGGCTGACACAGTTCTTCCATTCTCGGTATCTGGTTCAGTCGATCCCAGCAAAATCCGCGTTGTTTTGTTTGCCAATAATCGGTTTGTCCATATCGCACTCGCTGATCTCGTCAAGCCTTTGACTGATGAAATAGCGTCTCTCAAAACCCGTATTGAAACGTTGGAGGGCTAAGAATGGCCGTTCCTTATCATACCCATACTTTTGAAATCCCGCAGGCGACCAAAGATGATGTTTTGGCCGGAGTTTCAACGGATAAAGCCGTAGTTCCTGCTGCACTTGGCACGGCATCGACAAAAAACATTGAAGATTTTGCAACCGCCTCTCAGGGTCAAAACGCTGATAATGCAGTACAGCCTAGCGACCTAGCTCCAGTTGCCATTTCCGGGAGCTATCCTGACTTGATCAATCGTCCGACACTTGGAACGGCAGCTGCGCAAGATTCAACGGCATTCGCAACAGCTTTGCAGGGCGGTAAAGCTGATACAGCGGTACAGCCAGCAGATTTAGGCACTGCCGCATATCAAAATTCGACTGCATTTGCCACGGCAGCACAAGGCACAAAATCAGACACCGCTGTTCAATCGGTGAATGGCAAGGCGGGTAATGCTGTCACTCTTGCTAAGACTGATGTAGGGCTAGGCAATGTCGATAACACCTCCGACGCTAACAAGCCTATCAGTTCCGCGACACAGGCCGCGCTAAACGGAAAGGCTACGATCGCACAGGGTGAGAAGGCCGACACAGCCATACAGCCCGGAGATAATCGACTTATGCCATCCGGTGGGGCGGTAGGACAAGTTCTGGTCAAGAAAAGCAACACTGCCTATGATGTTGATTTCGAAACGGTAGCCGCAGCAACTGCTGTTTCTTACGCTCCGCAAACTTTGACAACAGCCCAGAAGGCGCAGGCAATAGCCAATATAGGCGCAGATGCGTTAGCCGGTTTTCGTAACAAACTTATAAACGGAGGATTTGACATTAATCAGCGAGGCGGTAGAGCGCCTTCGGTATCTGCCTCGGGGTATTTTGTTGACAGATGGTATTTCACTAACGCGCAAGCAGTGTCGACGCTGACGCTGCCAGACTTTAGACGTGCTCTTAACGTTAGATTGGGTGGATCGTCAGAGCGCTTATATATGGCCCAATATATTGAGAACTTATCTTCTATTAAAGCTGGCAAAATCACTGTTACATTTGATGTCATGTCATCTATAGCCGGGAGAGTATTAGACGTTTATATTGGTCACAGATACGGGGTAGGCGGGTCCCCGGACTTCAGCTCACCTATTCAATCAGTCGTCTTAACCAAATCTATGGACAGATACAGATTGGTTTTTGATAACCCATCTATCGTCGGAAAAACTCTGGGCGCTTCAAATTCTCTCGCTCTTATTTTTGGCAAACCCGTTGGAGATACTAATTCTCAAGATTTAACCTTCAGCAGAATTTCTCTAGTTGAGGGTGACGCTTCTTTTGAGGAAGACCCTTTCTCACCTCGCCACTACGCTCAAGAGTTGGCGTTGTGCCAAAGATATTTTGAAATAGGTCAAGCTTCATTTAAAGGACAAAGCCAGTACGGTACAGGAGCTTATCAGCCTTTTGTTGTAGAAAAAAGAGTTACACCAAGTATGAGCGTTTCAAGTGTGGTCGTTTCCGGTGTCGTTACTGAGGGATCAGTAAATACAGTTGATAAGAGAGGGATGCGTACAGAAGCAAATTGGGGTGCAACTCCAGGTTATGGAACTTATTCTTTCTACTGGTCAGCCGACGCGGAGATTTAACATGGTCGAAAGTGCGAAATTCACAAGTACAGGTTTGATTCTTGCTATAATCGACGGCCTGGAGATGACCGTTCCTGACGATATGAATAATCGTTTTCGGGTTATGATCGCCGCTTGGGAGGCGGAAGGGAATACAATAAACCCATATGTAGCGCCTCCCATTCCGCTGCCGAACCTTTCAGCAAGGCAGTTGCGACTTGGATTATTGAGCCTCAGCAAACTTGCCGCTGTCGATACAGCGATAAACCAGCTTCCAGAACCCGCCAAAAGTGAAGCAAAAATTGAATGGGAATTCGCCAGCACATTCCGGCGTGACCATCCTCTGATTATTCAACTTATCCCAATCCTTGGTTTGAACGATGGGCAGGTAGATGCCGTGTGGATGGAATATTCCACTGTCTGACACCACCACCAACCCACCCGACCGCACCGCCCTTGAGGCGGTTTTTTATTGCCGAAAGGAAATAAAGAAAAGCCCCGGCAGCACGGGGGTACATACCGAGGCCGCGCTTTGCATGATGCGGGGGCATCAAAGCGCAATCCATCATCTCACAAAAATAGGAAAACACAATGACACGACGCATTAACGCGGCGGGGCTTTCGCTCATCAAACAGTGGGAAGGCCTCAGAACAACGGCTTATCGTGATGTAGCTTCAGTTCTAACGATTGGCTACGGCCACACAAGCGCGGCAGGCGCTCCAAAGGTCACGCCGGGAATGGCAATAGGCGATAAAGAAGCCGAGCGCATTCTGAAAGCCGATCTTGCAAAGTTCGAAGCGCGTGTTGAGCGTCTGGTCAAGGTGCCTCTGACTGACAATCAGTTTGCGGTCCTTGTGTCGTTCGACTTCAACACTGGTGCGCTGCACAAATCCACGCTGCTCAAAAAGCTCAACAAAGGTGATTATGATGCGGTGCCGGGTGAACTGGCAAAGTGGGTTAATGCTGGCGGCAAGAAGGTGCAGGGCCTTGTCAACCGCCGTGCTGCCGAAGCTGGTTTATGGGCTAAGGGTGCTTTCGTATCGTCAAACACGGTCACAGCCACCACAAAGGCGAATAAAACTGATGTGGCGACTATAGGCGGCGCTGGCGCTGCTGGTGCGGCCGCAACCGTTGGCCCTGTCATCCCTGAGATTGTCAGCACCATTTCCAACCAGCAGGACGAGCTATCAAGCGGTCAGTGGGTTCGCGTTGCGATAGCAGCTGTCATCGTTGGTTTAGCTCTCTGGGGCATTTATAGGAAAACCCGGTCATGATCTGGGCCTTAATCCCGAACTGGTTGAAGATGACCGCCGCCGCTGTTCTGGCGGTTTTTTTGTGTCTGGCCGCTGGGTATGTGGCCGGCAAGCGTGACGGCAAGTCAATCACCGAAACCAAAATCGAAAGACAGAACAATGAAGCGACTGAGAAAGCCCTTGGTGCTGTGCTCAATTATGATGAGTGCATTGACGCTGGCGGGGTGTGGACATTCAGGACCGGCAAATGTGAGCGGCGTCCGTAGCGTTCTTGGAACTGATTTGCTCGGCGCGCGCGGCGCAACTGACGCGGATCAGCGAAAGATCGACCGCACAATCGTCCGAGGCTGCGCCGGTGGCGTCTGGTCGAAAGACGAATGCGCAAAGCATGATGCGAAATAAGAGGGGCAAGGGTCAGTGAGTTCACCAATGCCAGAGACAGAAGCAGACCTTCGCGCCCGCGTCGTCGGGCTGGAACAAGCGACACAGACCACTAATCAGCGGCTTGCCACGCTAGAGACTTGGCAGCGTCAGCGAGAGATAGAAAGCGCTCGTAATGATGAAAGATGGGTGGCGATGGAAGCGCGCATTGATACGCGCTTTTCGGGGCTGGAAGGCTCGGTAAAAAGCATCTTGTCTTCGCTATCTCGCATCAACTGGATGATTATTGGCGGACTAGTCGCAGCCTTTGTTGCCTTCGTCGTCGGTGGTGGTTTGAAGTCTTTTTGAATGCAGTCAACAAAAAAAGCCGCCCGAATGGACTGGGCGGCTTCTGATGTTTTTCTAAAAATGTTTAGAACTTGTAGTTCACACCAACACGAATTTCACTAACATCTGTTTTGAACCGGCGTTCACCCGATGCATTCGGAAAGTTCGGGTCAGTAATAGTGACGGTCTTCTTGCCATAGTTGGAATACAGATATTCCGTCTTAAGTGTCCAGTTGTTTGTCACAGCATATTCGACGCCAGCGCCGATGCTATAACCAACCGAAACCTTTGATGACGAATTTTCGAAGTTAGGACGAGCGGTTCCAGAACGGCAAGAAGTGCTACCCGCAGGGAATAGGATCGGGTCTAAACCGTTCTTATCAGAACAGCCGACTGAATGTTTCAGATCAGCCCATGCGACACCACCTGTGACATATGGCAAGAAGCGGTCCGCTGCGTAGCCGAGGCGGGCGCGAACGGTACCGTGCGTACCAATCTTATCCTTGGTGTAATAAGTGCTGTACTGCGCGTTGTCGTACCAGTTTCTTTTAATAGAGCCGAAAGATACATCAGCTTCAGCGCCAAGCACTACGTTGTTATCAAGCTGCCAATTATAGCCAGCCTGAACACCACCAAATCCACCATGCAGTTTCTTTTCAGGCGCTACAGGATTGTAAACATCCTCAGTTTTACCCCAGCCATAACCGGCGTGTGCACCGACGTATACGCCGCTCCAGCTGAAAGTTGGTTCAGCAACGACAACAGCAGCTGGCTCTTCATATACAATAGCATCGGCTGCAAAAGCAGCTGATGAAAGCATTGCGCTGGCTGCAACTGCTAGTATGATACGCATTTTATACCCCTTAGCCTAAATTTTAGTCAGTCTGCAATCAAGCGTTTTAGCCATGAGAATGCTAGTGCAATTGTGCAACACTGGATTGCTAAGGGCGAAAGCGCCGTTGATAGTTAACGAAATGCCACCGGATTACTTTCCACATCATGTACAGAAGTGAAGATTTCCGCGATATCCTTCAAAGGATAGACTCAGGGCAGAAGAAGGGGAGTTGAGGCCCCTTTTTGGTTTACAGCTTGACACGTAACATATTGATTGTTTTAGGCCGTGATATTACGAAAAAGTAAACTGGGTCTGTGTAATTAATTGTTTTTATTTATTTATTTGAAACGCCTACCCGACTGGGGGTCAAGGGGTCGTGGGTTCGAATCCCGCCGCTCCGACCATTTTCCTTTAATAATGCAAGTATGTCTTAGTCTGATCTTCGGTCGGGTTGAATAAAAATGCCCCTGTCGTAACAGGGGCAGTTTAACTTTTATGCAATTGATGAGGATCGTGCAAAGGGGGTGTTTAACGATCCTTTTGATGAAGTATATTTGGCTTTCTTTTTAAAGACTGACTTTAAAAATTTCCTGCTTTTTGAAACAACGTAATTAGAACTTATTTTCATGTGTGTTTCAATCATACTTGTGTGCTCACAATAAAATCGAAAAATGGCGGATGTCATTGATGGCTATCTTGTTATAAAAATTCATCAATTCGCTGTTCAATAAACGGTTTATATGTAAGGCTTCTTAAATGAGCTTATTGGTTGAAATCATAAAATATGTATCGATTGTCGTGATTGGCTTGCTGCCTATTATGAATCCTCTGACGACAATTCCGATATATATGTCGCTGACAAAGCGAATGAGTGCAGAGAATAAGCGAGCGCAAGCACGAAAAGCCTGCATTTATGCATTTTCGATCCTTATCGTGTTCATGCTGCTGGGGAACGGAATTATCTCGCTTTTTAGCATATCTATGCCGGGGATTCGTGTCGCGGGTGGCATTATCATCATGATCCTGGCGCTTCGCATGATTTTTTCAGGCGAGGACACATCATCCGAAGTGGATGCGGCTCCGGTCGATATTAAGAAAGCTGATCTGGATTACTCGTTTTCACCTCTGGCAATGCCGAGCCTTGCAGGTCCGGGCTCAATTGCTGTCGTGATGAGTTTTTCATCTCAGGTTCCGACGGATCATAACGTTCTGGGATACATTATCATCGCCATTGGCATCGCTATTGTCGTTGGCATTGCATATGTCGCCCTCTCATCTGCAAGCTGGATTGAGAAAGCGTTAGGTGAGCATGGGATGCAGGCTGTAACGAAAATTATGGGCTTTCTGCTGACTTGTGTAGCCGTGCAGTTTCTGGCCTCCGGTGTTCGTGATTTCGTTATAGAATTCAGTAAGTTTTCCTGATTTGCCCATGATATAGCGCGCCCACGGCGCCGGTAATAGAGCATTTCCAGCAAAAGTGCGAAGCGGTTTTGCGCGGGATAATGCGTGAAAACAGACAAATAATTAGAGCATTTCCAATGGCTTAATCCAAACAGGAAATGCTCTAATTGCCGCGCTCAATAGGCATTTTCCGTATTGAGAAGTCTGACCGGTGTGAGAAACAGGATTTTCAGATCGAACCAGAGGGACCAGTTTTCGATGTAGTAGAGATCAAATTCTGTGCGCATCCTGATCTTGTCTTCATTGTCGATTTCACCGCGCCAGCCATTGATCTGTGCCCAGCCTGTTACGCCCGGTTTCACACGATGACGGGCGAAATACCCATCGACAACTTCATTAAAAAGCACATTGTGCGAATGCGCTGCGACCGCATGCGGACGCGGGCCGACAAGTGATAGCGAACCGGACAGTGAATTGAAGAACTGCGGTAATTCATCAATGGATGCCTTGCGAATAAATCTACCCACCCGCGTTACGCGCGGATCGTTTCTGCTCACAGCATTGCGTGCAGTCGCATCGGTTTGCTCAGTATACATTGAGCGGAATTTCCAGACATTGATAATTTCATTGTTAAAGCCATGGCGCTTTTGCTTGAAAAGCACGGGGCCTTTGCTGTCCAGCTTGATGGAAATCGCTGTTGCAAGCATGATGGGAGAAAGAAAGATAATGCCAAGCAGGCTGAATACGATATCAAAAATGCGCTTGGCGACCGAATCCCAGTCATTGATCGGCTTGTCGAAAATATCGAGCATCGGCACGGTGCCAATATAGGAATAGGCGCGCGGTCGAAACCGGATGTGACTGTTGAGCGCCGACAAGCGTATATCGACGGGCAGAACCCAGAGCTTGTTCAGGATCGTAAGAATGCGCTCTTCAGCGCTGATAGGCAGCGACACAATAAGCATGTCGATATGAGCTATACGTGCAAATTCGATTAATTCCTTGATATTGCCAAGCTTGGGATAGCCTGCAACCACCGGCGGGGATCGCTTGTCATCGCGGTCATCAAAAATGCCGCAAATACGGATATCATTATCGGCTTGTTGTTCCAGCGAACGGATCAGCGCTTCGGCATTGGGGCCACCACCGACAATGACTGCGCGCCGCTCCATAATGCCGTTGCGCGCCCAGCGGCGAATACGCCATGAGACGAACAGGCGCGAGATCATGAGGATAATCAGCCCACTCAGCGCCCAGATCAGGAACCACGCACGCGAGAAGTCGGAAGAAACCTTGAACAGGAAGCCCGTAACGGCCACAAGCCCCAATATTGTCGCCCATGTCATGAAAACCCGTTTCAGATGGCGGCTTGGACTACGCAGAATATGGATCTGGTATCCATTGTTCATTTCCATAAGCAGCACAAACAGTGCGCCGCTGACGATCATAACGAGGAAATAATAGGCGATATGCGGCGTGCTGAAGCTGACATAGGAAGCAAGACTGACGATACCTGTTATAAGAATGATCGCGAATTCAATAAGACGTATGACACCGCTGAACATGCTCGGAGACAGTGGGTCACGCGCATATTGCTCAGCCATCTGGCGCGCCATAGGATTGAGCTCGACCTGTTCCTGCGACCCGGAACGGTCCTGCTGATCGGGCTTGTTTTTTTCCGGATCAACTGGAGAAGTCATATCAGTATTCCGCAAAGTTTTGCTCCCACGGTCCCAAGCGCCTGCGCATATTTAGCCGTAAATCCTAAGGAAATACTGATTAAAAATGCACGATCGCTCTGAGAGTGTCAGGATCGTGCCAGACGGTAAACCAATTCTATAGAATGGGCGACCACATGGCGATGCCAGCAATTTTTCGATTAAAAACGCAGCTGGGCTACGGCGTTTTTTGTCGAAGTGCAGGCGACCGCCTAGCGGTGAATGGATACGGGCTACGCGAGACTTAAAAACCCGTAGAGCTGAGCCGGACAGGCAGGTAAAAACGCCGCCTTGGGCGCCTCGTCCGTGCAGGGTGTCCGACTGCAATTTCTTGATGATGCGATGGGCTTTGTCGGCGGCTCTAACGTCACCGATGCCGATATATTGCTGTTTGTCGATGAGATCGCAGCCACGGCGGAGCAAGCGACCCGCGGATTTGCGAAAACAGTGGGTGATCGGCAAACGTGCGTCATCAGACATTGATCGCCATCAGAACAGACGCTCGCGCACATAAATTGTGTCGCCGGGCAGGACCGGATCAGTGATCAACACGCGCCCCGTAATAACCTTTTCGTTGATTGTGCGGGTGATATCGACATTTTCCTGATTGGCGCGTGGCGAAAAACCGCCCGCCGCCGCAATTGCCTTTTGCACCGTCATCCCCGGGACGTAGGAATATTGGCCCGAGCCGCCCACTTCACCCATGATGAAGATCGGACGATAGCGGTCAACTTCAACGCTCACATCAGGATCGCGCAAATAACCACCGCGCAGTTTTGACGCGATAATTCCTTCAAGCTGCTTGACGGTCTTGCCGCTCGCCGGAATGCTGCCAACAAGCGGAAATGCGATATAACCGGACTGATCGACACTGTAATTATTGGTCAGGCTTGCTTGTTCAAACACTGTAATGCGCACACGATCACCGGCATTGAGCAGATAGGGTTCGGTTAGCGCGGCATGAAAGGCGGGCGGGGCAGGGCGATAGCTTGAACATGCGGAAAGCATCATTGCCGCAAGGCCGAGCGCAACAAGAGCCATTTGGCCTCCGCGCTTTCTATGAGTTTTCTGCATCGTCATTTTCGCCTCGGTTTCTTCCGAAAAGCATTGCCCCATCACAGATTCGGGTCAAAAGATCCAAATGCTGTGAATGATGTTATCGATTGATTAGGGTTAATGGCTGGTAAAGAACCTCACTTGTGGTGAAAAAAACTTGTCGTAAGCAGGGGGAATTCCAAAGCATAACTGCCAAAAACGGGAGCCGGTTTCAGATTAAGGACATGCCTACAAACAGAGACCACTAACCTCGCGGTTTAACGCTCTGGTTACCTTGTTCGTTTACTTTTAGAAAAGAAATAGGCCTCATTCCTGTGAATAGGCGAGGATGATTGCGCGATACTGCAAAGACGGGTATCGGGCGGAGTACCGAAATGTCCCTGATTGATGGCCTGTCGAAACATATAGACATTGATATTGGTGCGCTTTTTGCGAGCTTGCGCCGCAATTGGCTGTTGATTTTTGGTGGTGCGATCGCTCTTGCCATTCTGGCGTGGATTGTTTGCTTTCTCATTGTGCCTGACTACCGCGCTCAAGCCCGTATCCTGATTGAATCACGCGAGCCGGGGGTTGCGCGTCTTAATGGTGAAACAACGACCAAGCGGCCGCTCATGGATTCGGAAGGGATGAAAACTCAGGTCGAGGTTCTCACTTCCGGTGCCTTGCTCAAACAGGTCTCTGACAGGCTCAATCTTGCTGAAGAAGCGGCATTTACCGCAACAAATATAAAGCCTTGGACACGCGTGTTGATTCTTCTTGGCATGCACGATGATCCGGCTGACCAGTTGCCGGACGAACGTGTTTTGCAAAAGCTGCGTCAGAACTTGCAGGTTTTCAGCGATACCGGATCAAGTGCGATCATTGTGCAATATGCGTCTTCAAATGCAAACAAAGCCGCAGAGATCGCCAACGCTGTAGCTGAGGCATATATCGCGCTGCATGATACAGCAAGGCTCGAATCCTATGATGACGCAAGGGGTTGGCTTGCGCAGGAGATTGAGGGCTTGCGCGGCAAGGTCCACGCTTCAGAAGCAAAGATTGCGGCTTATCGGACTGCAAAAATGCCGCTGGCAGCGCAGGCCAACAGTTCGATTGCGCCCGAGAAAATCGTAGAAGTGAGAAGCCAACTCACACGTTTGCGCGCTGATCGCGCGGCATTGGAAGCACGCGC
Organism: Brucella sp. TWI559; assembly: GCF_039674265.1. Lineage (NCBI taxonomy): Bacteria > Pseudomonadati > Pseudomonadota > Alphaproteobacteria > Hyphomicrobiales > Brucellaceae > Brucella > Brucella sp. TWI559. The sequence continues at coordinate 259,708 of NZ_JBDJNE010000004.1, read as the reverse complement.
CGAGGCTGTGCGTCAGGCGATTGCGTCCGGGGTTGATGGTGATGCTTTGCCTGTTGATGTTACGTCGGGCACGATGCAACGACTGGCAGAACGTCGTATTGAACTCAATTCACAGATTGCTGATCTCTCTTTGACGCTGCTCGAGGAGCATCCACGTATTAAAGCCCTGAGATCGCAGCTTGTTGATGTTGAGCATCAGATCAAGGCGGAAGAACGCAAACTGCTTGCAAGCCTCAACGATGAGATAAATGCCGCAAAACTGCATGAAGATGAACTCACAGCTACGTTAAATCGGCTTAGGGCGCAGGAAACGCAAGCCGGGACGCAGAAAGTGGAACGTCGCGCTCTTGAGCTTGAAGCGGCCACCCAGCGTCAGCTTCTTGAAACCTATCAGACGCGCTATCGCGAAGCCGCGTCACACGCGCGCAGCAATGGTGCCTCGCCATATGCTCGGATATTAGCCCGCGCTGATGTGCCTGCCGCGCCTTACACTCCCAAAACCTTACCGATTGTCAGCGTAACCTTTGTTGCGGGGCTGCTTTTGCTCTCGGCCTTCGTTCTGTTTCGTGAAGTGTTGAACGCCCGTGCTCGGGTGAGCGCCGATGAGCGTCGTTTTGCAACGGTCGAAGAAGTTGCCATGCCGGTGATTGCGGTTGCAACCGGCATGGCGTTTGCTCCTGCTTCGGAGGATCAGCCAGTGCAGCGATGGACTTCGCCTCTCATGTCAGGCACTTCGGTTATCGCGGATGAAAATCCACATAGTGTGAAATTCGTTGCCGATCGCCTTATGGCAGGCACGTTGAAGCGTGTTATCGCTGTTTCACCCGAAGGTGACAATGCATCGGCTGCAACGGTGAAACTTGTGCGAGAAATTGCGGATCGCGGCAAACGCGCGATTCTGATCGATATGACCGCCCATGGCACGCTTGGTCTGGTTATGCTTGATGGCAACAATCGCGCTGGAATTACCGAGCTTCTTGCCGGTGAGTGCCGCTTCAACGATGTCATCCATGCGGATCATTATTCTCAGGCGCATATCATGCCGCTTGGCAGGGTCAGGCCGGAAAACGCCATGCGGTCCGCAGATCGGCTGCCATATATTCTGGACGCACTCGAAACGGTCTATGATTTTGTGGTGATTGAATGTGGCCCATCCACATCACACCAGATACGCCGCATAGCCGATGGTCCGGCAGTGGTCATCATGAATGTTGTCGAACCGGACGATAACAGCGTGATTATCGCAGCCCTTGATATGGATCAGGATGGCTATGAGGATGTGATTATTATGATGGATAATTCTCGTCAGGCAGTCGGCTCAGATATTGGGATGCGGCCTCCCGAACCTGATTTCACGCCAAGATCGCATTATTCCTTCGTATAGCCGCATTTTCGGTGCCGAAGGCTGCTTTTTCGTCCCGGTTATCAATCAATGGCGCTTTGGCCGTGGGGGCTGCGCCATCCACCAGATGATCCCCATGGCAGGCACCACCCAGAGAACGCCTGTGAACAGGAAATAGAGCAGATGAACCCACGCGGGTGACTCTGCGAGCTGCGCGACGGCGATGATTGTTGCAAAAACTGCATAGACGATCACAAGGGCGACCAGCAGAAACGTGCCTATGAGTTTTTTCAGCCGAACGGGCATGTCATTCTCCTCTTTATTTGTCATCACTAGCTCGTGAGCAGGTGCAAAGGAAGCGAAAACGCGTCGGCATGTCGCGAGAACTTGTCTTGTAACGCTATCGCCTATGCGGCATGTATCCCTGATCTGAAATTTAAGGATGAGATGGCATGACGGCAGTTTCCGTTCGACAAAGCGATGAGAACAATCGCAGGCTGATCCGTTATTGGCTTTATGCGGTTTTCGTCGTGCTGATTGCGATTGTCATGGTTGGCGGTGCAACCCGCATGACTGGCTCGGGTCTGTCGATCACCGAATGGAAACCCATTCATGGCGTTATTCCACCGCTCAATCATGCAGAATGGCTGGAGGAATTCGATAAATATCGCCAGATTCCGCAATATCAGCAGATCAACAAGGGCATGTCACTGGAAGCCTTTCAGTCCATTTTCTGGTGGGAATGGGCACATCGTATGCTTGCGCGCTTCGTGGGCTTTCTGGTTGCCATTCCACTCGCATTTTTCTGGCTGACTGGACGCCTTAATACCACGCTGAAATATCGTATGCTCGGTCTACTCGCATTGGGCGGCTTTCAGGGCGCGATTGGCTGGTGGATGGTGGCATCGGGCTTAAGCGAGCGCACCAGTGTGAGCCAGTATCGCCTTGCAATCCATCTGACAACCGCCTGTATCATCATCACAGCCGTGTTTTATATCGCGCGCGGTCTGGCAAAATATACCGAACGCCCGGCCAAGCGGGCGATCCAGTGCTTTGCCGGATGGCTTGTCTTTGCCGTCTTGGTGCAGATTTATCTGGGCGGTCTGGTTGCTGGCCTCCATGCCGGTCTGACCTACAACACATGGCCATTGATGGATGGTTCGATCATTCCGTCAGACTTGTTTATTCAGTCACCATGGTGGATCAATCTGTTTGAAAATCCAAAGACCGTCCAGTTTGTGCATCGTATGTTTGCATATACGGTTGTGGTCCTTGCCATTCTGCACTTGGTTCAAGTCTGGAAAAATGCAGCCGGAACCACGCATGCCCGCCGCGCAATCGTTTTGCTGGGCCTCATTCTGGTGCAGGCCGCGATTGGTATTGTAACGCTTCTGATGAGTGTCCCGCTTGATCTGGGGCTGACGCACCAGTTCGTCGCACTTATGGTATTGGCCTTTGCTGTTGCTCATTGGCGCGCAACCAAGGGTGCGTATCAGGAATAAAAAAAGCCCGGCTTAAATTAAAGCCGGGCTTTTCATTTCATGTTCGGATTATTTGCCGAGCATCAGGTTCATGTTCTGAACGGCTGCACCCGATGCACCCTTGCCAAGATTGTCAAGCAGTGCCACGAGATTGACCTGATTGTCGCCTTCGGTGCCGAACACGAACAGCTTCATACCGTCCTGGCCCGCAAGCTCTTCCGCATCGATACGTGAAAGCCTGCTGCTTTCTTCAAGCGAAACCACGTCCACAATATCCTGACCGGCATAATGTGCGCTCAAAGCCGCATGAATATCCTTAAGCGATGGCTTGCCTTCAAGCTCTGTCACGAACAGTGGAACCTGAACGATCATACCCTGCGGAAAACGGCCAACGCTTGGGCTGAAAATCGGACGACGATCCAGACGACTATGCAACTGAAGTTCCGGCACATGCTTGTGGTGCAAGGATAAGCCATAAAGGAAGTTATTGGCCGTCAGATGCTCTGGATGGCTCTTGTCTTCCATCTGCGCGATCATCTGTTTGCCGCCGCCCGTATAGCCGGAAACCGCGTTGACGCTGATCGGGTAGTCGGCCGCCAGCAGACCCGCATCGCGCAATGGACGCACCAGCGCAATTGCACCGGTTGGATAGCAGCCGGGATTGGCGACAAGACGGGCTTCTGCAATGCGTTCACGCTGTCCTTTTGCAAGCTCTGCAAAGCCATAGGCCCAGTCGGCATGGATACGATGCGCAGTCGAGGTATCAATGACACGCGTCGAGTTATGACCTTCAAGCAGCGCAACAGCTTCTTTTGAAGCATCATCCGGCAGGCAGAGGATCGCAATATCGGCAGCACGCAGATAGTCGGCGCGCAAATCCTTGTTGCGTCGCTCGGCTTCCGGGATGGAAATCACTTCAAGATCGTCGCGTTCGGCAAGGCGGCTGCGGATTTGCAGGCCGGTTGTGCCGTGTTCGCCGTCGATGAAGATTTTCGGTTTCATGCGCTTTGCCTTTAGATTTCAGTAAGTTACGCCAATATTCGGAATCGATTTTAGAGCTTCTTGAATCAGTTTCTGAGCTTTGTTTATCGTTGTCGTGCCTTTTGTTCAGCCAGAAGCCCAAGATAATACATTGCAATGGTCGCTCCTGCGATTGCCGTTATATCAGCATGATCATAAGCCGGTGCAACCTCAACAACATCTGCACCCACAAAATCAAGTGCCGTGAGCTTGCGAAGTACGGAAAGCATCTTTGCCGAAGACGGGCCACCCGCAACAGGTGTGCCGGTTCCGGGCGCAAAGGCCGGATCAAGACAATCAATGTCGAAAGTCAGATAAGTCTTCTTGCCAGCGGTGCGCTTGAGAATTTCATCGGCAATAGCCTGCGCCGACATATCCTCGACTTCGTGGCCATAGATGATCTTGATACCGCAATCTTCTGGCGCATGTGTGCGTATGCCGATTTGGATCGAAAGGTCCGGATCGATAATTCCGTCACGAACGGCACGCGCGACGAAAGAGCCGTGATCGATGCGTTTGCCATCGTCAAACCACGTATCTTGATGCGCATCGAACTGAACGAGCGCCAGCGGACCATATTTTGCTGCATGGGCCTTGAGTAGCGGCCAGGTGATAAAATGATCACCGCCAAGGGTGAGCAAAAACGCATCGGATTTGAGGATTTTCGCGGCTTCCCGCTCAATCGTTGCGGGTGTTTTGTAATGATTGCCGTAATCGAGCAGGCAGTCGCCATAGTCGATAACAGCAAGATTTTCGAACAGGTCGCGTTCAAAAGGATGTTGCGGATCATTGTCGAAAATCGCTGACGCACGCCGGATGGCCTGCGGACCAAAGCGCGCACCGGGGCGATTGGAGACCGCCGCATCGAAGGGAATGCCCCAGACAACAGCTTCGGCACCTTTTAGCGACTTGCTGTAAAGACGCCGCATAAACGACAGCACACCCGCATGGGTGGGGTCGGTGGCAGCGCTTGTCAGGCTGCGAGCGGTAAAAGCATGGTCAATCGTTTTAGAGGGCATAGCCGGCTCCCGTATGGCATCTCAACTCTCTTAGCGCTTCACGAGGCAAAAGGGGAGATTGCTTTATGCGGTTTTCGCTTCAAACCCGTAAGCACGTTCTACACGGGCAATACGAACGCAATAAGTTTCGTACCACTTCTGACGGCCCAGCTTTTGCGCCACAAGATGATCGACGTCGCGTTTCCATGCGCGGATGCTGTCATCATCAGCCCAGAATGAGTTGGTGATGCCAAAGCCTTCCATATCGCGCGCACTTTCAATACCCAGATATCCGGACTGCTGTGCGGCAAGCTCGACCATGCGGTCGGCCATTTCGCCGTAACCATCATCATCGCGAAAACGCTGCGACGAGAATGAAACAACGAAGTAGGGAGGTTGGGGTGTGTTGGCGAAGCGCTGCGAAGACATTGACTGATTCCAGTTTTATATTCGGGCGACCAATAGCAAAAAAGCGGACCCGAAGGCCCGCTTTTCTGTAATTCCAAAGCGATAAATATTAACGCTTCGAGAACTGGAAGCTACGGCGAGCCTTAGCCTTACCGTACTTCTTACGTTCAACAACGCGGCTGTCACGGGTAAGGAAGCCACCCTTCTTGAGAACCGTGCGAAGGCCTGGTTCGTAGTAGGTGAGTGCCTTGGAAATGCCGTGACGAACAGCACCGGCCTGACCGGAAAGACCACCACCAACAACGGTAGCGATGACATCGAACTGACCAGCGCGGTTTGACGCAACGATTGGCTGCTGCAAAATCATCTGCAGAACCGGACGTGCGAAATATGCGGCGAATTCTTTGCCATTGACTGTGATCTTGCCAGAGCCTGGCTTGACCCAGACGCGAGCGATCGCGTCTTTACGCTTGCCGGTAGCATAAGCGCGGCCCTGAGCGTCGATCTTCTGGACGTGAACCGGAGCGGCTTCTGCAGATGCAGATGCGATGCTGCCGAGTTCTTCGAGCGAGTTGAGCTGCTCAGCCATGATTATGCATTCCCTTTGTTCTTGCGGTTCAGCGCTGCGACGTCGAGGACTTCGGGCTGCTGAGCTTCATGCTGATGTTCTGCACCTGCATAAACGCGCAGGTTCTTCATCTGGCGACGGCCGAGCGGACCACGTGGGATCATGCGCTCGATAGCCTTTTCAAGAACGCGTTCCGGGAAACGGCCTTCGAGAATCTGGCGAGCAGTACGCTCCTTGATGCCACCTGGGTGACCAGTGTGCCAGTAGTAAACCTTGTCGGTGTACTTCTTGCCGGTCAGAACAACCTTGTCGGCATTGATGATGATGACATTGTCGCCATCGTCAACGTGCGGGGTGAAAGTTGCTTTGTGCTTACCGCGCAGGCGATTGGCGACGAGCGATGCGAGACGACCGACGACGAGACCTTCTGCGTCGATCAGAATCCACTTCTTCACCACTTCGGCTGGCTTCTGAGAAAAAGTTGCCATTGAAGTCTTCCTTGACTTAATCCCTGATCTTGCGATCCGGGCTTTTCTTGTTGCTTGTGTTGGTCTTACCAGTCGTAATGACCGTCAACCGTAACAGCATATGAAAGTAGACTCCCATATGTGCTGGGCGGGTCGATACACAGGTTTTAGCTGGCCGTCAAGAGCTTCTTTTGCGTGGCTTTCGTAAAAATCAATTAAAATCAATGACTTATGCATTAGGTATTATAATACCCTATCTTTTTACCGTGGTGGAATGGAATAAGTTGCCGTTGCATGGGCAATGAGGTCATTTGTTTCACCGCTTGTAAGGCTTACATCCAGAACAGCCAAACGCTTGCCGAGCTTCAGAATTCGCGCCACGGCTTGCACAGTGCCCGGATCGGCTTTGCGCAGAAAATTGATGTTAAGGTTTGTGGTCACTGCCAGCGCTACAGGTCCGATATGCGCCAATATCGCTGCATAAGCCGCCACATCTGCGAGAGCAAAGAGAGAGGGGCCGGAAACAGTGCCGCCGGGACGCAAGTGCTGATCATTGGCGTGCAGGTGCATGGTCGCAGCACCCTCATTGACCGCGAAGATCTTAAAACTTTCATCAAGCTGCGGAAATTCGCGCTTCATGAAAGCCTGTAAATCTTCAATGCTCATGACGGGACTGAAGTCCGTTTGGTATGTGGTGGTGTCGCTCATCTTCTCTCCCTTATAATAATGAATAGGGGGAGTGTGGCTGCTCTTGCAAGCCTGTGTTTCTGTATGCTTACAATAAACGCCGGAATGATATTGGAGGCGCGCTATGCAGATATCTTCAGATAACGAAATTCGTGATATTCTTCAGTCCGTCAAAACGATTGCGTTGCTGGGTGCGTCCCCAAAGCCCGAGCGGCCAAGCAATGGCGTCATGAAGTTTCTGCTGAACCGTGGCTATCACGTCATTCCGGTTAATCCGGGGCAGGTGGGGAAAACCATCCACGGGCAGCAAGTCGTAGCAGAGCTTGCCGACATCAACGAACCGGTTGACATGGTGGATGTGTTTCGCGCGTCGGAAGCGCTCCCCGGTATTGTGGATGAAATGATGTCTCTGAAGCATCGGCCAACCGTTCTTTGGACGCAGCTTGATGTGGTGCATGAAGAAGCAGCAAAGAAGGCTCAGGCTGCTGGTATAAAAGTCGTCATGGATCGCTGCCCTGCGATCGAATATCCGCGCCTCATTGGTTAATCCTAAACCACGGAATTAATTTCTGTATTTGTGTCGCTTAGCGCAAATTCTTCCTTTGCTTTCTTTCAAGCAAAGCCTAACGTCCGGTCATATTATTTGGCATAGGCTGTCAGGAGGAACTCATGTCTAAGCGCTCACCCGGTATTGAAACACTCGCCGTTCATGCAGGTGCAAAGCCTGATCCAACCACCGGTGCGCGTGCCACGCCGATCTATCAAACAACGTCCTTTGTGTTCGATGATGCCGATCATGCAGCATCTTTGTTTGGTCTTCAGGCGTTTGGCAATATTTACACGCGCATCACAAACCCGACCACAGCGGTTCTGGAAGAGCGAATTGCAGCGCTTGAAGGCGGCACAGCGGCAGTTGCAACCGCTTCGGGACATGCTGCGCAGCTATTAGTGTTTCACACCCTGCTTCAGCCGGGTGACAATTTTGTTGCCGCGCGCCAACTTTACGGTGGCTCAATCAATCAGTTTGGCCAATCATTTAAGTCATTCGGCTGGCAGGTTCGCTGGGCTGACGCAACCAATCCTGCCGATTTCGCAAAGCAGATTGATGATCGCACGCGTGCAATCTTTATTGAAAGCTTCGCCAATCCGGGTGGTATCGTCGTTGACATTGAAGCGATTGCGGAAATCGCCCACAAGCATGGTCTGCCACTGATTGTCGATAATACGCTGGCTTCACCTTATCTTGTGCGCCCGATTGAACATGGCGCAGATATTGTCGTGCATTCGCTGACCAAGTTCATTGGCGGCCATGGCAATTCGATGGGCGGTATTCTGGTGGATGCCGGTACATTCGATTGGGCCAAGTCGGGCAATTATCCGCTTCTGACCGAACCGCGTCCCGATTATGCAGGTCTTGAATTGCATAAGACCTTTGGCAATATCTCTTTTGCGATTGCCGCGCGCGTTCTGGGTCTGCGCGATTTCGGCCCGGCCATTTCTCCATTCAATGCCTTCCAGATCCTGACAGGCGTTGAAACGCTGCCACTGCGTATGCAGCGTCATTCGGATAATGCATTGAAGGTCGCTACATGGCTGCATGGCCATGACAAAGTGTCCTGGGTGAATTATGCAGGACTCCCGCATGACAAGTATCACGCACTTGCACAAAAATATTCGCCGAAGGGCGCGGGTTCTGTTTTTACCTTTGGCCTCAAGAGCGGTTATGAAGCTGGCGTCAAGTTTGTCGATAGTCTGGAGCTGTTTTCACTTCTGGCCAATATTGGCGACACACGTTCGCTGGTTATTCACCCGGCTTCCACAACGCACCGTCAGTTGACGGACGAGCAGAAAGTGGCCGCCGGTGCTGGCCCGGATGTTGTTCGTCTGTCGATTGGTATTGAAGACGCCGATGATATTATCGCTGATATCGAACAGGCGCTTGCCAAGGTCTGATGCGATGAGCCGGTTCCTCAGCTTTGATATTGATGGTGTGGAACCAGAAGAAAGCGCTCCGTTGCCGGAGCGCGTTCTTTTGGGCGATCCGCGATTTCTGACGTGGAATTTCGAGGAAAGTGCCGATGGTAAACTCTTTGCCGGCATATGGGAAAGCTCGCCGGGAAAATGGCGCATCGAATATGATGAGTGGGAATATTGCTATATCCTGTCTGGCCGCTCGATTGTCACAGAAGAGGGCGGGGAGAGCCGCGAAGTCATCGCTGGCGACCTCTTCGTTATCCGTCCGGGCTTCAAAGGGACATGGGAAGTGATTGAAACAACGCGTAAGGACTATGTGATCAGACTTTAAATGCTGAAAAGCGCTCAATTGCGCCCGCGTTCCCGTAAAGTTTGAGAAACAGCTCGACGCCGTGTGACACCCTTAGACTGATCTCTTCCTTACTCAACGGTTCACGCACTCCGAGCTTGATCTCGAGGTTGACAAATCCCAGCCACAGACCTGCCAAATTGTCCGCAGCGACTGCAGGTTCTATGGCTAATAGTTCATTTCGGGAGCACGCTTTTGCTATAATGTTTGTAAGCAGTTCCTGCCCACGCCCCGGACCAATATCAAAAAACCTGCGAGGAAGTTCAGGATGGGCGGCCGATGCAGAGGCAATCAACCTGTCCCATCCATAAAGCTCGCGTCCGTTGATGAAATTGACATAGCGCAATCCGAAGGCAAGCAAAGCTTCCTTGATCGGAAGGTTTTGGGCAGCTCGGAATTCCTCATCTGTGATGGTACGGTCCGACTCTCGTCGGATTACGGCCTCGATGAGGTCTTCCTTGCTCGCCACGTGAGAATAAATGGTTGCCTTTGATACATTCGCAAGCCCAGCTATTTCGTCAAGCGTAACATCAAGGCCCTTTGCCAGAAACAAATCACGCGCAGCATTCAACAAAGCCGTGAGCTTCGTCTGGTCTTTTGGACGACCTCTTTGCCTGTTGGGCTTGCTCATACTGCGTTTCATTTCCAGCTTTTATCCCGTTAATAGGAGAGTATCGCGGCCATCAGCAAACCGCCCACAACGGTCACATGCTCAAGTGCGATCTGGAACTCATGCGTCTTTTTGGGCTCCTCGAACTTCCAGAATGGATGTCCGAGAGGAATTGACAATAGCGTGAAGACACCCAGCGCACCGGCTCCAAGCCATCCTAGACCATAGACATTTGTGATAATCAAGGCTGATCCGAGCAATTGGCAGATGATCATCGCGACTGCGCAGGTCCTTGGAAACCTAAGCCCCGCGTCTTCCATCTCCTTTAGCACCAGGGGGAAGTTAAACATCCCGAATAACCCAGCCATCCAGAAGAGAAGCGTTAGAAGAATTCTGGCGACAATCAATGTGACGGGATTTTCCAGAATGAGCACTATTATGTCAGGCATGGCGTCCTCAAAAAATTAACATACTCACCAGTATAGAAATTATTAACTAAACCGTCGAGTATGAAATATTGAACGCTGTGTTTCTATTTAAGCGCTATAAATCGTCAGAAAGTGCTGTATCCTCGCTGATCGCTACCAATTTAAAAGGAAATCCAATGTCGAAGGTTTTGGTTCTTTATTATTCCGCATATGGCCATATTGAAACGATGGCTTACGCAGTAGCTGAGGGTATTCGCTCGGCAGGTTCAGAAGCTGTTGTGAAGAGAGTTCCGGAGCTCGTTCCTGATGACGTGGCAAAAGCCTCTCATTTCAAACTTGACCAGGAAGCCCCGATCGCATCCGTCCAGGAACTGGTTGAGTACGACGCCATCATCGTTGGCGCGGGTACGCGCTTTGGAACAGTCGCCTCGCAGATGCGTAATTTCTGGGACCAGACTGGTGGTCTATGGGCGCAAGGTAAGCTCGTTGGTAAAGTAGGCTCGGTATTTACATCTTCCGGGACCCAACACGGCGGACAGGAATCGACCATACTCAGCTTCATACCAACGCTGCTTCACCATGGTATGGTGGTTGTAGGCTTGCCATACGCGTTTCAGGGGCAAATGGGTGTCGAAGAGGTGAAGGGTGGATCTCCTTATGGAGCTTCGACGATCACCGATGGCGACGGATCGCGCATGCCGTCTCAGGTTGAACTGGAAGCCGCTAGGTTCCAGGGCGCTCATGTGGCGAAAATCGCCGCCAAACTTGCATAACTCAACGGGGTTGATGGCAAGTTCATCTTAATTCGGAAATCGAGGAACAAGTCTCTGTGATAAGCAGGGGCTTTGTCCTCTATGCATATCTGCGTGGGAACCGCCCACGCAGAACTCAAGGTCAAAGACAGTGTCAGCTTTATTTTCTGCATTTCAACTAAAAGACGTCAGCCTGCGCAATCGTATCGCCGTTGCTCCTATGTGTCAGTATCAGGCACGCGATGGCTTTGTGAACGACTGGCATTTTGCACATTATGCGAGTCTTGCTCGTGGTGGGGCCGGTCTCGTCATCGTCGAGGCAACTGCCGTATCGCCTGAAGGGCGCATCACGCCCGGCTGCACCGGACTTTGGAAAGACGAGCAGACCGAAGGCATGGCAAAGGTCGCGGCTCTGGTCAAGGCAGCAGGCGCTGTTCCTGGGATACAGATCGGACATGCGGGTCGCAAGGCAAGCGCCAACCTTCCATGGGAAGGTGACGATCATATTCCAACAGACGATCCTCGTGGCTGGGAGACAATCGCACCATCTCCTATCGCCTTCGGTGGTGGTCTCTCCAAAGTGCCGAAAGAGATGTCAATTTCGGATATTGAACGCGTTAAAGCGGATTTTGTATCTGCTGCAAGGCGTGCGAAGGAGGCGGGTTTTGAATGGCTCGAACTTCACTTCGCGCACGGCTATCTGGCCTCCAGTTTCTACTCGGCCTATTCAAACCAGCGGACAGATGCCTATGGTGGAGATCAGGCCGGAAGAAATCGTTTCCTTATTGAGACATTAGCAGCCGTTCGCGATGTCTGGCCCGAAAACCTGCCACTTACCGTGCGTTTCGGTATCGTGGAATTTGATGGTCATGACGAGGAAATGCTCGCTCAGTCAATCAGCCTTATAAAGCAGTTTAAGCAGGGCGGTCTCGATCTTCTAAGCACGAGCATGGGCTTCTCTGCTCCGGTGGGCAAGGTGCCGTGGGGACCGGCATTTCTGGTTCCGTTCGCTTCGCGTATACGCTCCGAAGCAGGTATTGCTGTCGGCTCGGCTTGGGTTCTAGATGCGCCGGGCGATGCCGAAAAAGCAATAGCGGACGATCAAATTGATGTGGTCATGATGGCCCGCGCTATGCTTGCGAACCCTCACTACCCCTATCAACTCGCGATGGCGCTAGGAGAAGAAAACCCCGCCTGGACGTTGCCCGCCCCGTATGCTCACTGGCTCGCGCGTTATCGGTCGAACAAAGGTGCTCTTTGAGAGCTTCGCTTTCGACCAATTTCTTTCCACCGACGGCGCGTTCGCTTTTACGCGTCTAACGCCGACCCTAGGCCAAAAGGTGATGAATGACCTCTCGTCCAGTTGCTCGCCATCCGCATCCTCACCTCTTGGCTGCTTCGCTTCCGAGGAAAATTCCGGACGCCCGGATCCGTTATGGAGAAGCAAGCCCGGTGCAGTTTGCTGACCTCCGACTGCCAAAAAAAACACCCCCAGCTGGCGGCTTTCCAGTTGTAATCTTTGTGCACGGCGGCGGATGGCTGGCAGATTGGAGCAAGGATTACGCAACGCCTTTCGTCGAGGCGCTGACTGAAACTGGAGTTGCCACTTGGGACATCGAGTTCCGGCGCCTCGGCAACCGGAATGGTGGATATCCGGGAACATTCCAAGATGTCGGCTTGGCTGCCGACCACCTGCGAAATCTCGCACTTAAATACGCCTTGAACATCAATAAGGTTATTGCTGTAGGCCATTCCACCGGTGGTCATCTTGCTCTGTGGTTGGCGGGGAGGGGCAATTTACCATTAAATTCACTGACTTTTTCTGCTGATCCAATAGCTCTAAAAGGGGTTGTCTCACTCGGCGGTGTGAATGACCTTGAACATTCTCTCACGAGGGGAAGCAGAACGGATATCCATGATTTGCTCGGAATTCATTCTAGCCAGGTTGCTGAGCTTTTCACAGAAACGTCCCCTGCATGTCTCTTGCCGTTTAAAATCCCGCAAATATTGATCGCAGGAACACTGGAAGACGATTGGCGACGGGAAATGACCCGAGTCTACGCTGAGAAAGCGCGCGCTTGCGGAGACATCATCCGTTTAATGGAACCTGCGGACATTGATCATTTTGATCTGGTAGACCCACTTGGGCCGGCTTTATCGTTAGTTGCTGACGCGATTAAAACACTTATCGACCTTTAAGCTATGAGAATGAGCTCAAACAAAAAAACCATGATTAACGTGGTTGAGGCGGTTTGTCTGGGCTAGAAGGAACTGGTCTGCCCTTTAATTACGCCTCCTTGTCAAATATGTGCTGCATCCTTGCCGGGGCATGGTCCTTTTAAGGTCAATGCCTCATGAGAATGTTCGGGTCGCGTGAACTTTGAACGCTTTTGAAAGCTTGGGACGGCTGCACGGGTTTGCTGGGAAATGCTTTTATTAGAGGCGTGTCCCGGAAGGAGAATGACGGCTTTTCAGCCGATAAATAAAAAGCGGTCAATAAACGGTTGGTTTGACTTCGATTTCAATGGTTCATTCTAATCTCGATACCATATTAGAAATGCACTGCCAGCCCAAGTATCGGCCCTTTTTGAATCACATCATAAACGAAACTATCTTGACTATAGTCGACACCGAGCGCGCGATAACCTGCAACGGCAGATAGATTGTCCTTGAACTGGTATCCGAGTGTTCCAGCAAAATCCCAATCCATTTTTGCCTGCCCCGCACCCACGACACCCCAGCACTGAAGTAAAGATCGTCTGTCAGAAGTATTTACCTTGCATTCCGGCGACAGCATCAACCCATGCAGCGCTGTCGCGGCCGCTGTGCGGATCGAATAGCTACACATTTTGAGAATAGACGATTGGGAACGCGTGTCATATTGATACAGCCATTATCACTTACTGGCTGCTTTATGGGCTTCGAACGCCCCTGCTTTCTTAGACAAAAGTTTAGCCTGCCTGTTAATATCCCGGATGCGTCTTGACATGTTGGGGGAAATTGCGCATCCGGCATCATATTATTCTGGTTGCAACGTTGTTGTTTTGCGTGTGGGGCGCGAGAAACATCTGACAATTCGGCAACCAACGTATGCATAGTTCAATCGGGGGCGTATTGAAATGCAATTTGGTATGAATTGGGCTCCCTTGGGTGGCGCTGTAGTAATTTTAATATCGAGCTTCGTTCCCGCACAGGCGCAGGAAGCAGCTGACTCCATGGATAAAAAGGAAGCGCCTGCCATTGAGTCAAAGCGTTTTGATGGCAGGTTTTATCGTTTCGCTGAAGTCAAAGCCGCTGACGGGAAAGCTCTCACACTGGCTATTGCGAAGACCGCATCCGAAGCCGGCAAGAAGCGTTCCGGCAATGAGCTGTTATTGACCGCACTTGTGCCGTTGAATGCTGTGCTGCCAATTGGTTTCGGTTTTGCTGCTAATGGCAAAAATGTCGTCACGATCCCTTACCGCAATTGCAATCATGCTGGATGCTGGGCGCAGCAAACGCTTGATCAGAAAATGCTGAGTGATTTGCAAAAAGGGTCTGCAGGTGAGGCGCGGCTGCGCCTGATGAACGGCCAGAACATCAATCTCAAATTTTCGTTGAAGGGCGTCACCAAGGCTCTCGCGGAATGGCAACTAACGGTCTCTTCACCCGCAATGAGATCACATGGCGCACGTTGCCTTGGAAGGGCAGTGAACTCCTGACCAAGCGGCTCAGCGAATTGCGGCCCTATGCGAGCGTTGATTATGACCATGTTTTGAACAGGCGCGATTTAGAATTGAAGGTGGCGATGGTTCTGGTTGGACTGTGGCAACGCGTCTGGCGGATGGCAATATTAATGCCGATATCGGCTATTCACCCATCATCAAGAGTACGGCCGATACCAACGGCAAGGATTTGTTTTTCGTCAGCACATCGCAGCAGTGGTGATGTGTGAACAGGGGGGACTATGGCAAATTTTGAGGCAATTACGATTAATAAACTTAAACGGCTTTTTGTTGCGACCATGACTGTGGTCGCATTGAGCATTGTTGTTGCTGGGTGTGTCACGACAAAGCGTGATCCGCAATTGATAGCTGCTTTGCAAGGTATCCGCGTATCGGAAGTACAAGTGCAGCTTGAACCCAAAGTCGTCAGTACGGTGCCTCTTATGAATGGACTGACGGTTGATCGGCAGGCAGAGATGGTACGGGCCGCTCTTATTTCAGAACTGAAGCGAGAGCTTATCGGCTATCCAGGTGGAACTCGCCCGGCTCGATTGATCGTCACTGTCACCCATCTTGATCTTGCGTCCGAGCAAGGGCGCGTACTTAGGTCTACAGATAGCACTGTTGAAGCAGAAGTCAGGTTGGAAGATGCACGCACGCGCCAACTGATAGCGTTTAATCCCAAAAGTCGTGGTGCAGATATTGGCTACAAGGGAGGTGGTTTGGCTATTCCTATTGCCATGGCTGTGAATGCAGCGACCACAAAGAGCCAGCAGCATCTTGTGGAGAAGCTAGCTGCTTACTTCACGCAGGGAGTAAAAGTCTGGCTGACGCCTCAGTGACGTATCAGCCAGCAAATTTATTAATCAATAAAATTATATGCTAGATCAGGAAGTCCAAAATGAAACGTGCTGTGTTATTTGCATTGCTTGGAACATCTGTCGTCCTTGCAGGCTGTGGTGGTCGAGAAGCAAAACCTATAGCAATAACCAATCCGACCGATAGCGCTTTTGATTGTGCGGGGATTTCCCGCGAGTTTGCTGCAAATGAGCGGCAGATAACGGTTACGCTGAAAGAACGCAGTCAGGCGCAGGGCAAGAATATCGTTCTGGGAGCCGCAGGCGTATTCTTCCTTCCCGCATTGTTTTTCATGGATCCGAAGTCACCTGAGAAGGTGGAGATTGATGCGCTGCGCAATCGCAACAAGGTTCTCGAAGACATTGCTCGCACCAAGAAATGTGCGGCACCAAAATCCCAACTGACCGAAGTTTACAAAAAACTCGACAATCCCGGCAGCGGGCAGTCCGTAAAATCCAGGGATTAAAAGGTGATGTTTGAGAGTTTAATCATGCAATGTTTCTTCAATATCTTCGAGATCACAAGAGGATGCGAAAAATGAAAAATATATTAAAAAAATATACTTTAATTCTTCAGAAGTTTTTCCAATTTACATTGGTTGCACTCATTGCTTCTAGTCTAACGGGGTGCAATTCAGTTGGTTCTTCGGGCGCGCCAGCAAATGTATCTCAAAAGGAAGAGCTTCAGGATTATGCCGGACTAAAAGCTTTCAAAGCGATATGTCTGGATACTGCCCCCTCATTCTCCAACGCTGTGGCAGTTGCTAGGCGTTTTGGTGTTCAGGATTTTATTGAGCTTGGCGAAGGCAAAGCGGGAATGTCTGCAGACAATTCCCTTTCTGCTCAGATAAAGCCCAACCACGAATGTGCCGTGACGACAGCCAAATACTCTGGAAACAGATTGGCTTTGCGTAAGGCCTTTATTGCGACTGTCTCATCGGTTACAGGAAAAGGCATGTCCGGAAGCAAGGTTCCTTTTACAGCAGAAATTCAAGGAGTTCCTTTGATTTTTATGCATGACCCAAATGGCGGAGAAGCATTTGTCATTCTTAGAGCCAAGTAGATTAATTTCAATCATCTAATTGTTATTATTAGGCAGGGTCGGCCACGAGGAATTTTGCATGCCGCCAATATTTCTCGCATGTATCCGCTTTTCCCAAGGGAACCAAGTGGATACATCGCTGGTTTGATCCTGCCGCATTTGCCAGCAAAGGCGTTGGCAGCCTACTTAGCGGGTTGTTGGTCTTTCAGCCTGTCTTACCGCAATCACGGCAACTAACACCTGATGTCAATGCACCGATTGGCAATCAGTCCGGCATAGGAGCTGCACCAAGCGGTGTTCCACTCGTTGATATTGTGACGCCCAGCGGATAGGGACTGTCGTATAATAAATAGGGCAACTTTAATGCCGGCACGCCCGGTCTGATCCTCAACAGTCACAATGGCGAGCTTGGTACATCGAAACTCGTTGGCGTGGCACCGGGTAATGCCAATCTGAAGAACAGCGGCCTGCGAGTGTCATTCTCAATGAAGTGACAAGCGGTAAACGAACTGTTCGACACGAATGGCTCGACCAGCACATCATTGAAAGTATAAAAGAGGCTCAGGACTTCGCAACACAATGGCTCGGGACAACGTTGTTCAGAGCGCGTCTTACGCCGGGGCGCAGTCGGCCCGACTATAGGGGCTTCACTGATCCAAAACGTAACACAGCCACGCTGTCGAAGACCTGCTTCATATTCTGTCCAGCTTGTAACCTTAAACTTTTGCTTCGATATCCAGTGACGACGAGCGGATTTGTGTTTGAAAGGCTGCGGCTTGTCCCAAATTCGCAGCAAGTCACAACACTACAAGCCAATGCTGCGGAACTCTGAAACAGAAATGGTCTTCATGCACCGAACGCCCACAGGGACAAACGCCCCATTCCAGCGACGCGGTCAGCTTACAAACCACAAACAATCTATAGCTGTTATCGCCAAGGCGAGGGGTACGATGCTTGTCAAATTAAGGCATCCCCCGTTTTCAAACATAACGCCCTCCCAGATTGATTAAAGACGACGTCCTAAGGTGATTATATAGTCACCACCTGGCTGCCTAGGCCGTATAACATCATTTCCAGTAATGCTCCGGCCCGTTTGAATTGATTCCCAACCTGCCCCGTTATTTCCAAGCCCACGTCTAATATATCTCCATCTGTCCCATCTATATGGATCCCCACCAACTTGTACGGAAAAATCTCTGTCTTTATAAACATAATATCTAGTTCCACGGCGAACGACGGGAACTTCAATAATTCTGTCATGCGTTTCATCTGCGGTCACTGACATATTATAGTTATAATCTTTCGCAACATCAATTAATGTCGAATTACTGTCCCGTTCTTCTACTCTTTGTCGTATATCTTCTGGCACAGGGTTCAACCTTGGCGGACCATAGTTCAGAGCTTCAGGAACGCGAGGCGCGACTGGCCCTGGGCGGGCGTAAGGCTCTACTCTGCGCTGATGTGGGAATGCGGCTTGTCGCGGGGCCCGCCCAGCACCTTCATGAACCGGCGAGGGCTCACGCATGCGTGCGTGAACACCGTCCTGTAGAACGGCCGAGGCTCTGTCAATGGCAATATGTGCCTGGGGTCGGGCTGCCTGGTCGCGCGCATGAAAATTAGCCACGTCTCTGTCAATGATTTCCGATGCACGAGCCATCTCAGGATCAAATGGAGCCTCAGCATCTCGCAGAATATTGAATAGTTCTTCGTCCATTAAACTACCTTTAAAAAAACAAGCAGCTTAAATTTGGCAACAAGACGTTTTGCTCGGATTGAATATGCAGATTGCATTCCTTGCCTCGCATACCACCCTGTCCGTTCGTCTCGTCTCATAAATGGAAACACAATAACACCGCGGCATAAACTGTCATAAGTTGTAGGTGAAAACGGATGAGGTGAGCTGATTGCGGGTTGCTTTGCAATTTCAGGCATGCCAGTGCGCAGGTCCACATCACTGCGCGGCGTTGGTTCATGAATGCCATTTCTGTTTCAGAGCACCTACAGTATCGGCTTGTAATGTCGTGACTTGCTGCGAATTTGGGGCAAGCCGCAGCCTTTCAAACACAATTCCGCTCGTCGTCACTGGATAACGAAGCAAAAGTTTAAGGTTACAAGCTGGACAGAGTATGAAGCAGGTCTTCGACAGCGTGTCCGTGGCGTGACATGCACGAACGCTATGGCAAATGGAAGTCGGTTTCGTGAGTCCTTTTTTATGCCGACTGCACAATGATGTGCTCGGACCACGGTGCTATTGATCGTGTCAGGGTGACGTCTTGCTCGACCATTTCCGCCAGCGTCTCCAGCATCACCTCGAACACACCTGTCGAAACCCAGCGCCGGTAGTGCTAGAACACGCTGTCCCATTTGCCATACTCGTCGGGCAGGTGACGCCACTGTGATCCAGTTCGTGCGATCCACATCATGCCCTGAAATACAGCCGGTTGTTCTGCACTGTATGGCATCCGCGCGCCCTTTCAGGTGGCAGAAATTCTCCGATGATCGCCCAATGCCGCCTTTGAAAGATAGCCATGAATCAACAGCTGAGCCCCATGTCAACCTTTGTCCACGAAACCTAGCAACTGTTGCTAGCTTTATTGCTTCTCACTCACGAATTTCGTGAATAGGATATTCGGGAAAATTGCGGGATCCGCGGATAATAAAAACATCGAATACGATTCGACCGTTTTCACTAACTAAATGCTTCGCCAAGTGATTTGGGTCGAAAATCCGGGATAAATAAGGAAGTCGAGCTTTGCAGGATGCAGACACGGACGTGTCGCTAGCTTTTGTGTAGTTGCTAGCCTGTTGCTAGGTGAAAAACACAAAAAAGAGCCGCGAGGCTCTTGGTGAATTCAATCAATATTTTCAAGGAGGTAAGTGGTGGGCGATGAGAGACTCGAACTCCCGACATCTTCGGTGTAAACGAAGCGCTCTACCAACTGAGCTAATCGCCCGACTGACTTGTCAGCCGCTGTGAGAGCCGTTTAGGCTGTTCGTTTGAAGAGTGCAAGCGTAAAAATTACAAAAATGCATTTTTTTATTTGTTCGGCTAAAAACGTCGGGCTCGCTGGGGATAACTCACATAGGCCCTCTCTATCGAACTGCATGTGGACGTGAGATTCATTCGTTTGAGCTCGTCGTGTGATTCCATTTTCCATTTAATTTGAATGCTTTCCGGTGAAATATGCAGAAGGGTGGATAAAAGCAGATCACTATAAAGGCCCGCAAAAGGGCGGCTTTTAAAATAAATTTGAAATTCTTGTTTTTTCTTCAGATCACTCGCTTGACAGTGGTGAGAGAACCCCTTAAACGACCGCTCACACCGAACGGAAACGTTGGTGACTGACCAGCCAAATGGCTGAAAATGAAATGCGCGGGTGTAGCTCAGTTGGTTAGAGTGCCGGCCTGTCACGCCGGAGGTCGCGGGTTCGAGCCCCGTCACTCGCGCCATTTTCATTCAAGAATTAATCATTAAATCTTGTGAAAATGGCGCTCTTCGCGTTTCGCCTTGTTTCCCCAGAATATCATTAATTTAAGATGCACTCTTGAGTTTGTTGATGCAAATCATTGCGGTGCTCATTGCGCGCATGAACCAGCTTATCGACATCATTAATGGTTTTGGGCTGAACTATTTCGCTTTGCGCTTCCAGGACAGATAGGCGACAGAGAAAATCCCGGCCAAAATGACCAGGACGTCGCCGCTCGTGAGCAAATATGCGCTCAAACCCCCATCCTTTCCTTGTGCCTCACTTTTATGTCGAGGGGTGAGGTGTTTTGCGCTACCGCTCTGTTGAACTCAGATCCCGGTTGGCGGTGCGCACTGCGATTGCGTTCAAGAGGAATTCTAAAAGCCGGTAACGGATTGCTGAAGGCAAGCAGGACTACAGATCAAAGTGCCACTGCTTTTTCATTTTACGAATCGCCCTTCTGGCGATGCGAAATTTCTATCAGCCGCGACATGTCACCAGAAGGAAAGGGAAGGGGTGTTTTGCACTTTATATATAGGTGCAATTTCTGAGCTCTCTATATCCAGCAAGGTCAGCCGGCTTGCTGAGTGGTTGAGAGGCGATTCTGAGCGCAATCCAAGCTCGGTCTTGATCGAACGAAGTCCAGCTTCGATTCTGGCTGCCGCATCTGGATCAATTGATTCTGCGGGTTTAATAATGGCGAAAGATAGGTCCGCAGCTTTTGCTCACGAAATTATGATATTTTCATGCTATATAGGGTTTGGGTGCGTATTCAGGCTTGATGCTGTCGCTTATTAAGCGTCTGGAACACACTATACCCGTCTGTTCGCGTTGGAGGGGTTGCGCTTGCGTGCATGCTGCGCTAACCGTCCGGCCAAATACTTAAGTTCGCACGGCATGCCCTTTGAAGCTGCTTGAGGCGACGAGGTCGCAAGAGATGCAATGTGTCGCATGGTGGTAAGCTCTAAAAAGCTTATTACAGGCGGCGCAGCCTCGTATTCAAGCCGGATAAGGATCATGAACGAGCTTTTAAGTTCCTATTTGCCGATTGTCATCTTTCTCGGCATTGCAATGGTAATCGGTGTAGCCCTTCTGGTTGCGCCGTTTCTAGTCGCGTACAGACAGCCCGACCCGGAAAAGCTTTCAGCTTACGAGTGCGGGTTTAATTCCTTTGATGACGCTCGCATGAAATTCGACATCCGTTTCTATCTGGTGTCGATTCTCTTCATTATCTTCGACCTTGAAGTCGCTTTCCTGTTCCCGTGGGCTGTGTCCTTCGGTACAATTGGATGGTTTGGTTTCCTGTCGATGATGCTCTTCCTTGGTGTTTTGACCATCGGCTTCATCTATGAATGGAAGAAGGGAGCGCTGGAATGGGATTGACCGGCACAAACCAGGCATCGGGTTCGACGCTCATTGCCCCGCAGCCAAAGGGTATTCTCGACCCGCGCACGGGCAAGCCTGTTGGCTCCGACGATGCGTTTTTCAATGATCTGAACAGCGAACTGTCCGACAAGGGCTTCATCGTCACATCTGCTGACGCTCTGATCACCTGGGCGCGTACAGGTTCGCTGATGTGGATGACCTTTGGTCTCGCATGCTGTGCTGTGGAAATGATGCATATTTCCATGCCGCGCTATGATGCCGAGCGTTTTGGTATCGCGCCGCGCGCATCTCCGCGTCAGTCAGACGTGATGATCGTTGCTGGTACGCTGACCAATAAGATGGCTCCGGCTCTGCGCAAGGTCTACGATCAGATGCCTGAGCCGCGCTATGTTATTTCGATGGGTTCATGCGCGAATGGCGGCGGCTATTACCACTACTCTTATTCTGTAGTGCGTGGCTGTGACCGCGTTGTTCCGGTCGATATTTATGTTCCCGGTTGCCCGCCAACCGCTGAGGCTCTGCTTTACGGCATTCTCATGCTGCAAAAGAAGATCCGCCGCACGGGTACGATCGAGCGCTGATCGGGCCTTTCCGGTTCGAGCAGTGCAAGAGGTTTATTGGAGCCCGGTCTGTTTTCCCAAGGGTGGACAGGGTTCTGAAAGAGGAAGTTAGAGATATGAGCGAAGAAGCTCTTAATGAACTTTCCGGCTATATCAAGGAACGTCTCGGCGATGCGATCGAAGAGGCGAAGCTGGCCTATGGTGAGCTGACGCTTGCTGTTCCGGTCAAGAGCCTGATCAGCGTTCTGACGTTCCTGCGCGATGACGTGCAGTGCCAGTTTGTGAACCTGACGGATATTTCCGGTGTAGACTATCCGCAGCGCGCACAGCGCTTCGATGTTGTCTATCAGCTCATGTCTCCACGCCAGAACCTTCGTATTCGCGTCAAGGTTCAGGCCGATGAAGACACGCTGGTTCCGTCTGCTGTCGGCGTTTATGTCGGTGCTGAGTGGTTCGAACGTGAAACCTACGACATGTATGGAGTTCTGTTCTCCGGCCATCCTGATCTGCGCCGTCTTCTGACTGACTACGGTTTTGAGGGTCATCCGCTGCGCAAGGATTTCCCGACGACTGGTTTTGTTGAGGTTCGCTACAGCGACGAAGCAAAGCGCGTTATCTATGAGCCTGTTGTGCTGCGACAGGAATTCCGCAATTTCGACTTTCTCTCGCCATGGGAAGGGACCGATTACGTCCTGCCGGGCGATGAGAAAGCCAAGACGAACTGAGCGACAGGAAGCTGAACATGGCTGAGACTCAGGTCCGCAATTTTAATATTAACTTTGGTCCGCAGCATCCCGCTGCGCACGGTGTTTTGCGTCTTGTTCTTGAACTCGACGGCGAAGTCGTGGAACGCGTCGATCCGCATATCGGTCTGCTGCATCGCGGCACCGAAAAGCTGATGGAAACGAAGACCTATCTTCAGGCTGTGCCTTATCTCGACCGCCTCGACTACGTGGCGCCGATGAATCAGGAACATGCCTATGCTCTGGCTGTTGAGCGTCTGCTTGGCATTACAGTGCCGAAGCGTGGCCAGCTGATCCGCGTGCTTTTCTCGGAAATCGGCCGTATCCTCAACCACCTTCTCAACGTGACCACACAGGCTATGGACGTTGGCGCGCTGACGCCGCCGCTCTGGGGCTTTGAAGAACGCGAAAAGCTGATGGTGTTCTACGAACGCGCTTGCGGCGCTCGTATGCACGCAGCTTATTTCCGTCCAGGTGGCGTTCATCAGGATCTGCCGGATCAGCTGATTGAAGACATTGGCAAATGGATCGATCCGTTCCTGACGACAACACTCAAGAACCTCGATGATCTGATCACACCAAACCGTATTTTCAAGCAGCGTAACGTCGATATTGGTGTTGTTTCACTTGAAGATGCATGGGCATGGGGCTTCTCCGGCGTCATGGTTCGCGGTTCGGGTGCAGCATGGGATCTGCGCAAGTCGCAGCCTTATGAATGCTACAACGAAATGGAATTCGATATTCCAATCGGCAAGAACGGTGACTGCTATGACCGTTACCTGATCCGTATGGAAGAAATGCGCCAGTCGGCTCGCATCATGCGCCAGTGCGTTGATCTTCTGCTTGGCAAGGAACGTGTCGGTCCTGTTTCAAGCACTGATAACAAGATCGTGCCGCCAAAGCGCGGCGAGATGAAGCGCTCAATGGAAGCGCTCATCCATCACTTCAAGCTTTACACGGAAGGCTACCATGTGCCTGCCGGTGAAGTTTACGCAGCCGTTGAAGCGCCGAAGGGTGAATTTGGCGTCTTCCTCGTATCGGATGGCTCCAACAAGCCTTACCGCTGCAAGCTGCGCGCGCCGGGCTTTGCCCATCTTCAGGCTATGGATTTCCTGTGCCGCGGCCACATGCTGGCTGACGTGTCGGCAATTCTTGGCTCGCTCGATATCGTGTTTGGTGAGGTTGACCGCTGATGTCCGTTCGCCGTCTCGCAGATGATGCCGTCCAGCCGGCTGGTTTCGCTTTCAACGCGGAAAATCAGGCCTGGGCGCACAAGACGATCGCAAAATATCCGGAAGGCCGTCAGCAGTCGGCTGTTATTCCGTTGCTCATGCGCGCGCAGGAGCAGGAAGGCTGGGTCACAAAGGCAGCTATTGAGCATGTCGCTGATATGCTTGAAATGCCGCTGATCCGTGTTCTGGAAGTAGCAACCTTCTATACGCAGTTCCAGCTCAAGCCAGTTGGCACGCGCGCGCATATTCAGGTTTGCGGCACCACGCCATGCATGTTGCGTGGCTCGGAAGCATTGATGGATGTCTGCCGTCATAAGATCCACCACGATCCTTTCGAGCTCAATGCCAATGGTACACTGTCGTGGGAAGAAGTTGAATGTCAGGGTGCTTGCGTCAATGCGCCGATGGTCATGATCTTCAAGGATGCCTATGAAGACCTGACGCCGGAACGTCTTGCTGAAATCATCGATGCATTTGAAGCAGGCAAGGGCGACACTGTTAAGCCGGGTCCACAGGATGGCCGTATCACGTCTGAACCTATGGGCGGACTGACGGCTCTGACCGAAGATCTGGACTACAAAAAAGTTGGTCTGGAAACCCGTA
This sequence comes from Brucella sp. TWI559, assembly GCF_039674265.1. Taxonomy (NCBI): domain Bacteria; kingdom Pseudomonadati; phylum Pseudomonadota; class Alphaproteobacteria; order Hyphomicrobiales; family Brucellaceae; genus Brucella; species Brucella sp. TWI559. The sequence goes on along the minus strand of NZ_JBDJNE010000004.1, from coordinate 235,030 downwards.
AGGCATCGGACGCAGCCGTTGCCAAAGCCAAGGCAGAAGCTGAAGCCAAGGCAAAGGCCGAAGCTGAAGCTGCAACCAAAGACGGAAGCAGGTGAGACATGCTGGCTGATAAAGATCGCATCTTCACCAATATCTATGGCTTCAAAGATATGTCGCTCAAGGGCGCCATGTCGCGCGGCCATTGGGATAATACCAAGGGCTTCATCGAGAAGGGCCGTGACTGGATCATCAACGAAATGAAGGCGTCCGGCCTTCGTGGACGTGGTGGCGCGGGCTTCCCGACTGGCCTGAAATGGTCGTTTATGCCGAAGGAAGTGACGGATCGTCCGCATTACCTCGTCGTGAATGCCGATGAATCAGAGCCGGGCACCTGTAAGGACCGCGAAATTCTGCGCCACGATCCGCATACGTTGATCGAAGGCTGTGTGATCGCCGGTTGTGCCATGAACGCCCACACCGCATACATCTATCTGCGCGGCGAATTCATGCGTGAGCGTGAAGCGCTACAGGCAGCGATTGATGAGTGCTATGACGCTGGCCTTCTCGGCAAGAACAATAAGTGCGGCTGGGATATGGATATTTTCCTCCATCACGGTGCCGGTGCTTATATCTGCGGCGAAGAAACCGCTCTGCTTGAAAGCCTGGAAGGTAAGAAGGGTCAGCCACGTCTGAAGCCGCCTTTCCCTGCAAATATGGGTCTTTATGGCTGCCCGACGACGGTTAACAACGTTGAATCGATTGCGGTCGCCCCGACGATCCTCCGTCGCGGTGGTGCATGGTTCTCCTCGATTGGTCGCCCAAACAATGTCGGCACCAAGCTGTTCCAGATTTCTGGTCACGTGAACACCCCTTGCACCGTTGAAGAAAGCCTCGGCATCACCTTCCGCGAGCTGATCGAAAAGCACGCTGGCGGCATTCGCGGTGGCTGGGATAATCTGCTTGCAGTTATTCCCGGCGGTGCATCGTGCCCTGTCGTTAAGGGTGAAGACATGATGGATGCCATCATGGACTTCGATGGTATGCGCGAGCTCAAATCTTCTTTCGGCACGGGTGGCGTGATCGTCATGGACAAGTCCACTGACATCATCAAGGCAATTGCCCGTCTTTCAGCTTTCTTCAAGCATGAAAGCTGCGGCCAGTGCACGCCTTGCCGTGAAGGTACGGGCTGGATGTGGCGTGTCATGGAGCGCATGGTCAAGGGTAACGCGCAGAAGCGCGAAATCGACATGCTTCTCGACGTAACCAAGCAGATTGAAGGTCATACGATCTGTGCGCTTGGTGATGCCGCTGCATGGCCTATTCAGGGTCTGATCCGCAATTTCCGTCCGGAAATTGAAAAGCGCATTGACGATTATACACGCAACGCTGTTCAGAGCCGCAACATCCGCCTCGAAGCGGCTGAGTAAGCGGAAGAATACGTTGTATGTCCGCCCGGGAAGGGCGGACTTTAGAGTTTGACATCTGGAAGATGCGGCAAGAGCCGCAGGTTTGGATAAGCGATGGCAAATATTAAGGTTGACGGCACAGAGATCGAAGTACCCGATCACTATACGCTCCTTCAGGCTGCCGAAGCCGCGGGGGCTGAAGTCCCGCGTTTTTGTTTCCACGAACGGCTTTCCATCGCCGGAAACTGCCGCATGTGCCTTGTTGAAGTGAAGGGTGGACCGCCAAAGCCGGCAGCGTCCTGCGCTATGGGCGTGCGCGATCTGCGTCCTGGCCCGAATGGCGAAGCACCGGAAATTTTCACCAACACGCCTATGGTCAAAAAGGCCCGCGAAGGCGTGATGGAATTCTTGCTCATCAACCATCCGCTCGATTGCCCGATTTGCGATCAGGCAGGTGAGTGCGATCTGCAGGATCAGGCAATGGCGTTTGGTACCGATGGCTCGCGCTATCGCGAAAACAAGCGTGCGGTTGAGAACAAATATATTGGACCGCTTGTCAAGACCGTGATGACGCGCTGCATTCACTGCACGCGCTGCGTCCGCTTCACGACCGAAGTGGCTGGCATTTCTGAACTCGGCCTGATCGGTCGTGGTGAAGATGCTGAAATTACCACCTATCTTGAACGCGCCATGACTTCTGAGCTTCAGGGCAATGTTATTGACCTTTGCCCGGTTGGTGCTCTGACCTCGCGTCCATATGAATTCCAGGCTCGTCCGTGGGAACTCAACAAGACTGAAACCATCGATGTGATGGATGCGGTCGGTTCGAACATCCGCGTTGACACGCGTGGCCGTGAAGTGATGCGCATCATGCCGCGCGTGAATGAAGCGGTGAACGAAGAGTGGATTTCCGACAAGACCCGCTTCATTTGGGATGGTCTGCGCACCCAGCGCCTTGATCGCCCCTATGTTCGCAAGGATGGCCGTCTGGTTGCAGCATCGTGGCCTGAAGCTTTCGCGGCAATCGCTGCAAAGGTTTCGGCAACATCCGCTGACAAGATTGGTGCAGTTGCAGGCGATCTGGCTTCGGTTGAAGAACTCTATGCTCTCAAAAGCCTCATCGCATCGCTCGGCTCGAACAATATCGACAGCCGTCAGGATGGCGCAGCGCTTGATCCAGCTTTGGGTCGTTCAAGCTATCTCTTTAACACAACGATCGAAGGCATTGAAAATGCTGACGCTCTTCTGATCATCGGCTCCAACCCACGTGTTGAAGCTGCTGTTCTGAATGCGCGCATTCGCAAGCGCCAGCGTATGGGCCATTTCCCGATCGCTCTGATCGGCGAACAGGCTGAACTGCGTTACGATTATGAATATCTGGGCGCAGGCGCAGACACACTTTCCGCAGTTGCCTCCGGCAAAAACGCATTCCGTGACGTGCTGGTAAAGGCTGAACGCCCGCTGATCATCATCGGTCAGGGCGCGCTTACCGGCGAAAACGGTGCTGCTGTTCTGGCAGCCGCTGCGAAGCTTGCGCAGGATGTTGGTGCAATCAGCGCTGAGTGGAACGGCTTCTCTGTTCTTCATACTGCCGCTTCGCGCGTTGGTGCTCTTGATCTCGGTATTGTTCCGGGTGAGGGCGGCAAGGCAGCAACTGATATGCTCGGCAATCTTGATGTTGTGTTCCTGCTTGGTGCAGACGAACTCGACATGACGGCTAAGGGCTCGAGCTTCATCGTTTATATTGGTACACATGGGGATGCCGGTGCACATGCTGCTGACGTTATCCTTCCCGGTGCAGCCTATACCGAAAAATCGGGTACATGGCTCAACACCGAAGGCCGCGTGCAGCTTGGCAATCGTGCAGGTTTTGCTCCGGGCGAAGCCAAGGAAGACTGGGCAATTCTGCGCGCTCTTTCCGACACGCTCGGCAAGCGTCTGCCATTTGACAGCCTCGCACAGCTTCGCGCCAAGCTCTATGCAGACTTCCCGCATATGATGGCAATCGACACGATTGCTCCTGCGAACGCAGACGACCTGTCGGCACTTGCAGCAAAAGCAACTACCCTTTCTGGCGGCGCTGCTTTTGTTTCGCCGATCAAGGATTTCTATCTGACGAACCCAATCGCGCGCGCTTCCGCCGTCATGGCCGAGTGCTCGGCGCTTGCGGCCGGCAGCTTCCAACAGGCAGCTGAGTAAGCGAGAGAGAGACGGAATAATGGACGGAATTTTTGCAGCTTACGTCTTGCCCGCGCTGATTATAGCGCTGAAGTCGGTCGTTCTGCTTGTCGTATTGCTGATCGTCGTGGCTTACCTGCTTTATGCAGACCGTAAGATCTGGGCAGCTGTACAGCTTCGCCGTGGTCCAAACGTTGTTGGTCCATGGGGTCTGTTTCAGGCTTTCGCCGATCTTTTGAAGTTCGTCTTCAAGGAACCGATCATTCCTTCGGGCGCAAACAAGGGTGTGTTTCTTCTTGCACCGTTTGTTTCTGCGGTTCTGGCAATGGCAACCTGGGCGGTCATCCCGGTCAATGAAGGCTGGGCGATTGCTAACATCAATGTCGGCATTCTCTATATCTTCGCCATTTCTTCGCTTGAAGTTTATGGTGTGATCATGGGCGGCTGGGCCTCCAACTCGAAGTACCCTTTTTTGGGCGCGCTTCGTTCGGCAGCTCAGATGGTCTCTTATGAAGTGTCGATCGGTTTCGTAATTGTTACTGTTCTTCTGACGGCTGGCTCGCTTAACCTGACGGATATCGTGCTGTCGCAGAATACGGGTCTGGGTACGTCGCTCGGTCTGCCTGCTTCGTTCCTGGACTGGAACTGGCTGGTCCTGTTCCCGATGTTCGTGATCTTCTTTATTTCAGCGCTTGCTGAAACGAACCGCCCGCCATTCGATCTTGTCGAAGCTGAATCCGAACTCGTGGCCGGTCACATGATCGAATATTCGTCCACGCCGTTCCTTCTGTTCTTCCTGGGCGAGTATGTGGCAATCACGCTGATGTGCGCCCTGATGACCACACTCTTCCTCGGTGGCTGGTTGCCTCCGGTTGACGTATGGTTCCTCAACTGGGTTCCGGGCATCATCTGGTTCATGCTCAAGCTCTGCTTCTGCTTCTTCATGTTCGCCATGGTGAAGGCTTTCGTACCGCGTTACCGCTACGACCAGCTGATGCGTCTGGGCTGGAAAGTGTTCCTGCCGATTTCGCTGGCAATGGTTGTGCTGACCGCGACCGTCATCAAAGTCTTCGGTCTGGTGTAAGGAGAAAGACAAATGGCTTCATTCGCACAGGCCGCGAAATCCCTCCTTCTCAAGGAGTTCGTCGGTGCTTTCTTCCTCTCCATGCGTCAGTTCTTTGCGCCGAAGGCAACACTGAACTACCCGCATGAAAAAGGTCCTGTTTCGCCGCGTTTTCGCGGCGAGCATGCGCTGCGCCGTTATCCCAACGGCGAAGAACGCTGCATTGCCTGCAAGCTCTGCGAAGCGATCTGCCCGGCGCAGGCAATCACCATTGAAGCGGGTCCGCGCCGCAATGACGGCACGCGCCGCACAGTGCGTTACGACATCGACATGGTGAAGTGTATCTATTGCGGCTTCTGTCAGGAAGCTTGTCCGGTGGATGCAATCGTTGAAGGTCCGAACTTCGAGTTTGCGACCGAAACCCGCGAAGAGCTTTACTATGACAAGGACAAGCTCCTTGCCAACGGCGATCGCTGGGAACGCGAAATTGCGCGCAACATTGCGATGGATGCGCCATATCGCTGATTGGTTTTGCTGAAACCGTTGTTTCAGCATCCGGTTTGGAAAGCGGCAACAGGAAGGGGCGGCCCGTCTTGTTGCTGGAATTTAAGTTTCGCGATTATTCGCGGCAAACAAAGACTAAAGCGGATGAAGCAATAGGGCTTTGTCCACGGAAAGGTGTTGGGGGATCCCCATGCTGACAGGTATTGCGGCAGCGTTCTTCTATCTGTTCGCCTTTATCATGATCGCAAGTGCGTTCATGGTGATTGCGGCACGCAACCCCGTGCATTCGGTGCTGTTTCTGATCCTCGCTTTCTTCAATGCGGCGGCGCTGTTCCTGCTGACGGGGGCCGAGTTCCTCGCCATGATCCTGCTCGTCGTTTATGTCGGTGCTGTGGCGGTTCTCTTCCTCTTCGTCGTCATGATGCTGGATGTTGACTTCTCCGAATTGAAGCGCGGCGCACTGCAATATGCGCCGGTTGGCGCTCTGGTCGGTCTCATTTTGCTGGGCGAGCTGATTGTTGTATTTGCGGGTTCGGTGTTCTCACCAAAGCTGGGTCAGGGCGCTGTGCCGATCCCGGATATTGCTGAACGCACCAACACAGCAGCCCTCGGTGACATTCTTTACACCGACTACGTTTTCAACTTCCAGATTGCAGGATTGGTCCTTCTCGTCGCCATGATCGGTGCGATCGTTCTGACGCTGCGGCATAAGCCGAATGTTAAGCGCCAGTCGATCCCGGATCAGGTTGCTCGTACGCCTGAGACGGCGATCGAGATCAAGAAGGTCGAACCGGGCAAGGGCATCTGAGGAAAAGAATATGGAAATCGGTATTGCTCATTATCTGACCGTTTCGGCCATCCTGTTCACCCTTGGCGTTTTCGGTATTTTCTTAAACCGCAAGAACGTCATCGTTATCCTGATGTCTGTCGAATTGATCCTTCTTTCGGTCAATCTCAACTTCGTGGCGTTTTCATCTGTACTAGGCGATATGGTCGGACAGGTTTTCGCGCTTTTCGTTCTGACTGTTGCGGCTGCTGAAGCAGCTATCGGTCTGGCAATCCTCGTTGTTTTCTTCCGTAATCGCGGTTCTATCGCGGTGGAAGACGTCAATGTTATGAAAGGTTGACGGGCAAATGCTCTATAACGCGATCGTCTTCCTTCCGCTTATTGGCTTTCTTGTTGCTGGTCTCTTCGGCAACAAGATTGGTGCCAAAGCGAGTGAATACATTACTTCCGGCCTGATGGTGATCGTTGCGATCCTGTCTTGGGTCGTCTTTTTCAAGATCCCGCTCGGCGTCGATGCCGAAACGGTGCGTATCCCGGTTCTTCATTGGGTTACATCCGGTTCGTTGTCTTTTGACTGGGCTTTGCGTATTGATACGCTGACCGGTGTCATGCTCGTCGTGGTCAATTCGGTGTCAGCACTGGTGCATATCTATTCGATCGGATACATGCACCACGATCCACATCGTCCGCGCTTTTTTGCCTATCTGTCGCTTTTCACCTTTGCCATGCTCATGCTGGTAACGTCGGACAACCTGATCCAGATGTTCTTCGGCTGGGAAGGTGTGGGTCTTGCATCTTACCTTCTCATCGGTTTCTGGTTCCAGAAGCCTTCGGCAAATGCCGCTGCAATGAAGGCATTCGTGGTCAACCGCGTTGGTGACTTTGGCTTCCTTCTGGGTATCTTTGGACTGTTTGCGCTGTTCCAGTCTGTCGATTACAACACAATTTTCGCGGCTGCTGCGAACTATCTGCCAGCTGAAGGTTCAGCGGATGCTGGTGCTGTTGTTCTGAATTTCCTCGGCTATGAACTGCACAAGGAAACAGCACTCACCGTTGTCTGCCTGCTGCTTTTCATGGGCGCGATGGGTAAGTCGGCGCAGTTCCTGCTGCACACCTGGCTTCCTGACGCGATGGAAGGCCCGACACCTGTTTCCGCACTTATTCATGCGGCAACCATGGTGACCGCGGGCGTGTTCCTGGTTGCGCGTATGTCGCCAATCTTTGAACTCTCGCACACGGCTCTTCTGATCATCACGATCATCGGTGCAACGACGGCATTCTTTGCCGCAACCGTTGCGCTTGTGCAGAACGACATCAAGCGCGTTATCGCTTACTCGACCTGTTCGCAGCTTGGTTACATGTTTGCGGCTCTGGGTGTCGGCGCTTACGGTGCAGCTGTCTTCCACCTTTTTACGCACGCTTTCTTCAAAGCGCTTCTGTTCCTTTGCGCAGGCTCGGTTATCCATGCCGTTTCTGACGAACAGGATATGCGTCGCATGGGTGGTCTGCGTAAGCTGATCCCGGTCACTTACTGGATGATGATGATCGGTACTGTTGCAATTACGGGTCTGGGTGTTCCGGGCACGATTATCGGTACGGCTGGCTTCTTCTCGAAAGACGCCATCATCGAGTCGGTCTTTGCATCGCACAGCCTTGCTTCGGGTTATGCCTTCACGCTTCTGGTGGTTGCAGCTCTGTTCACGAGCTTCTATTCATGGCGTCTGATTTTCATGACCTTCTTTGGCAAGCCACGCGCTTCCGCTGAAGTCATGCATCATGTGCATGAATCCCCACCTGTCATGCTTGTGCCACTGATGATCCTTGCTGTTGGCGCGCTGTTTGCCGGTGTCGTTTTCAAGGAATATTTCTTCGGCCACGATTATGCCGAGTTCTGGAAGGGTGCGCTCTTCACACTGCCAGGCAACGAAATCCTGGAACATTATCATCATGTTCCGCTGTGGGTTAAGCTGTCGCCGTTCATCGCTATGCTGATCGGTTTGGTAACGGCATGGGTCTTCTATATCCGTGCGCCACACATTCCGAAGGCACTCGCAGAGCGTCACCGCGGTCTGTACCAGTTCCTTCTCAATAAGTGGTACTTCGACGAACTTTATGACTTCATTTTTGTCCGTCCTGCACGTTGGCTTGGCCGCTTCTTCTGGAAGGTTGGCGACGGCAAGATTATTGACGGGTATGGTCCTAATGGTGTCGCTGCACGTGTCCTTGATGTTACAGGTCGCGTTGTGAAGATGCAGTCGGGTTACCTTTATCACTACGCATTCGCGATGCTTATCGGCGTCGCCGCGCTCGTCACCTGGATGATGCTCGGGAGCTCTTTCTGATGACCGATTGGCCAATTCTTTCTACGGTCACATTCCTGCCGCTCGTCGGCGCCTTGTTGATCCTTCTCATCAAGGATGACAGCGAAGCCTCGCGTCGCAACATCAAGAATGTTGCGCTGCTAACCACGGTTTTCGTTTTCATTCTCTCTCTGGTTATCTGGGCCGGATTTGATAATTCAAATCCGGGCTTCCAGATGGTCGAACAGGTTGACTGGCTTGGTGGTGGCATTTCCTACCACATGGGCGTCGACGGTATTTCGATGCTGTTTGTCGTGCTGTCAGCTTTCCTTATGCCGTTCTGCGTGCTGGCAAGCTGGTTTGCGATCGAAAAGCGTGTCAAGGAATACATGATCGCGTTTCTTATTCTGGAAACGCTCATGATCGGCGTGTTCTGCGCGCTGGATCTGTTCCTTTTCTATGTATTCTTTGAAGCAAGCCTTATCCCGATGTTCATCATCATTGGTGTCTGGGGTGGCAAGCGCCGCGTTTATGCAAGCTTCAAGTTCTTCCTCTATACGCTGCTCGGCTCCGTGTTGATGCTGATCGCGATCATGGCAATGTACTGGCAGGCCGGTACACTCAATGTGGTCGAATTGCTGAAGTACGATTTTCCGGCAGGCATGCAGACGTGGTTATGGCTGGCATTCTTCGCGTCTTTCGCAGTGAAGATGCCAATGTGGCCGGTTCACACCTGGTTGCCGGATGCGCACGTTGAAGCGCCGACAGCAGGTTCGGTTATTCTGGCGGGTATTCTTCTGAAGCTTGGTGGCTACGGCTTCCTGCGCTTCTCGTTGCCGATGTTCCCGCTGGCATCCGCTGATTTCGCTCCGTTCATTTTTGCCCTGTCTGCGATTGCGATCATCTACACCTCGCTCGTCGCCTTGGTACAGGAAGACATCAAGAAACTGATCGCATATTCGTCGGTTGCGCACATGGGCTATGTCACCATGGGTATCTTTGCAGCCAACGAGCAGGGCGTGCAGGGTGCAATCTTCCAGATGCTCTCGCATGGCATCGTCGCGAGCGCGCTCTTCCTTTGCGTGGGCGTAATCTATGATCGCATGCATACCCGTGAAATTTCGGCTTTTGGCGGTCTCGTCAACAATATGCCGAAATATGCCGTGGCCTTCCTCATCCTGACGATGGCGAATGTCGGTCTTCCGGGTACGTCTGGCTTTATCGGTGAATTTCTCACGCTGTTCGGTGTCTTCCGCGTCAATACGTGGGTAGCACTGTTCGCAACATCGGGTGTGATCCTGTCGGCAGCCTATGCGCTGTGGCTCTATCGCAACGTGGTGTTTGGTGCGCTGACAAAGGAAAGCCTCAAGGGCCTTCTCGACCTCAGCCCGCGTGAAAAGCTGATCCTGTATCCGCTTGTGATCCTTACCATTTTCTTCGGTGTGTATCCGGTGCCGGTCTTCGATGTGACCGCAAGCGCTGTGCATGCACTGGTTACCAATTATGACGCAGCGCTGGCAAATGCCGCTAGCGCTACGCTGGCGCAGTAAGTAAAGGCGTAGGCTTGATGCAAACCGACCTGATTGCTTCCCTGTCTCTCGCAGCTCCCGAGGTTCTCCTCGCGCTGAGCGGACTGGCATTGCTCATGATCGGCGTGTTCTCCGGAGAGCGCGCCTCCACTCTCGTCAATGGGCTTGCTGTTGCCGTTCTGATTGCAGCACTCGCTCTTGTCGTTATCTTCCCGCACAATGGCAGCGCCTTTGGCGGTGCCTTTGTGAGTGATGCTTTCGCACGTTTCATGAAGGTGCTGACACTGATCGGCTCCATCGTGGCGCTGATCATGTCTGTTGGCTTTGCGCGTGAAGACAAGTTCGATAAGTTCGAATTCCCGGTTCTGATCGTGCTGGCAACACTCGGCATGCTCATCATGGTGTCGGCATCGAACATGCTCACACTCTATATGGGCCTCGAATTGCAGTCTTTGGCACTTTATGTGCTGGCAGCCTTCAACCGTGATAGCGTTCGTTCGACTGAAGCGGGCCTCAAGTACTTCGTGCTTGGTGCACTTTCGTCGGGCATGTTGCTCTATGGTATCAGCCTTGTTTACGGTTACACCGGTCATATCGGTTTTGCCGAAATCGCAAACGCAATCACCGGCGGCGAACGTCAGCTTGGTCTGGTCTTCGGTCTGGTGTTTATCCTTGCAGGTCTCTGCTTCAAGATTTCCGCCGTTCCATTCCATATGTGGACGCCGGATGTTTATGAAGGTTCACCGACACCCGTAACCGCATTCTTTGCCGCTGCTCCAAAAATGGCAGCAATGGCGCTGATCGTTCGCGTTGCTGAAGGCGCTTTCGCTCCTGTTACCCATGACTGGCAGCAGATCATTACCTTCGTTGCAATCGCTTCGATGGTGCTGGGCGCTTTTGCTGCAATCGGTCAGCGCAACATCAAGCGCCTGATGGCTTATTCCTCGATCAGCCACATGGGCTATGCCCTTGTTGGTCTGGCTGCGGGTACCGTTGTCGGCGTGCGTGGCGTCGCACTTTACATGGCGATTTATCTCGTCATGACGCTCGGCAGCTTTGCCTTCATCCTGTCCATGCGGACAAAGGACGGCAATGTTGAACAGATTGACGATCTCGCAGGTCTGTCGCGCAGCAATCCGCTTATGGCCTTTATCATGACGATCATGCTGTTCTCGCTTGCAGGTATTCCGCCGCTCGCTGGCTTCTTCGGTAAGTGGTACACCTTTGTTGCAGCCGTTGAAGTGGGCCTCTATCCGCTGGCGATCATCGGTATTGTCGCTTCGGTTGTTGGTGCGTTCTACTATCTGCGCATGATCAAGATCATGTGGTTCGATGAGCCGGTGACGACTTTCGTTCCGGCAGCAATTGAGCTGCGTCTCGTGCTGCTTGTTTCAGGTGCATTTGTTCTCTTCTATGCACTGATTGGCGGCTGGCTTGGCGGTCTTGCTGAAACTGCAGCAAAGACTTTCTTCTGAGCATGACTATCAATAAGGCCGCAGGTGATGGCAATGGTTTCACGCTGGCACCTGCGGCTTTAGCAGACAACTATCGGCTGGAGTTTTTTCCCGTCGTTGGTTCAACCAATGCAGAGGCGCTTGATCGGGCAACTGCCGGCGATGCCGGGCGCCTCTGGTTCGTGTCTCCGAAACAGGAAAGCGGACGAGGGCGCCGGGGCCGTACATGGACTGCTCCCGAAGGCAATCTTGCAGCAACGCTTCTTCTCGTCGATCGCTTTGATCCGAAAATTGCAGCCACGCTTGGCTTTGTTGCAGGACTTGCGCTTGCTGATGCCGTTGATGCGGTTTTGCCGGAAGCTGTGGCTTCGCGCGTGACTGTTGCGCTCAAATGGCCCAATGACGTGCTGGTTGATGGCGCAAAACTCTCCGGTATTCTCCTTGAATCGACGCTGCTTTCTCACGGTCGTTTTGGTCTTGCGGTGGGCATGGGCACAAATGTTGTCGCCTCTCCGCAAGGCTTGCCTTACCCCGCGACATCCTTGCGTGAACTTGGCAGTCAGGTCGATGCAGCGACATTGTTTTTGGCACTTTCGGATGCATGGTGTCATTATCATTCAATATGGAATGCTGGGCGAGGGCTGAATGAAATCCGTCTGCGCTGGCTCAAGCGCGCGCATGGGCTGGGCCAGCCCGTTATGATGCAGTTGAATGGCCGTATTGTTGAAGGTGTTTTTGAAACCATCGATTCGGACTGCCGCCTTGTTATCCGCGAAGATGACGGTACACGTGTGCCGGTAACTGCCGGGGACGTCTATTTTGGAACGGCAGCCTCTGTTAAACCCGTTTCCTGATTGAATAATTGTGCACAATTGAACGCTGTGCGGGTTGTTCCGGGCTTGCAAACTATCGGCAGGCGGTTCAACAGGGGCATAATAAATTCTAAGTAAAGAACAGGGAGGCATTATGCCCCGCTCACTATCGACGCAATTTGTCTTCCTGCCGCTTGGCGGTGTCGGCGAAATCGGCATGAACCTTGCCATGTATGGCTTTGGTCCTGAGGACAAACGCGAATGGATCGTGGTCGACATGGGCGTAAGCTTTGCTGGCCCGGAGCATCCGGGCGCGGATCTGATCCTGCCAGACATTCGCTTTCTCGAAGCTGAGAAGCATAATCTGCGCGGCATTATCATTACCCATGCGCATGAAGACCATTATGGCGCCTTGCTTGATCTTTGGCCGCGTCTGAAGGCGCCTGTTTATGCCACGCCGTTTACGGCAGGCTTGCTGGAAGCCAAGCGTCAGTCGGAATCTGGTGCACCGGAAATTCCGGTCAACATATTCAAAGCGGGTGAGACCTTTGAGGTTGGTTCCTTCAAGATAGAAGCGATTGCGGTTACGCACTCGATTCCAGAGCCTGTTTCGCTCGCCATCACCACACCGCTTGGTACAGTCATTCACACGGGCGACTGGAAGATGGACCCTGATCCATCCATGGGACCGTTGATTGACGAAGCACGTTTCCGTGCAATCGGCGATCAGGGCGTTTTGGCGTTGATCTGCGATTCCACCAATGCGATGCGCGATGGTGAATCACCGTCTGAGCGACAGGTCGGTGAAAGCTTGCGCGAGCTTATTGAAGGCGCGCGTGGTCGCGTGGCGATTACAACGTTCTCATCCAACGTTGGCCGTATCCGCTCCATAACAGAAGCAGCGCGCGATGCTGGTCGTCAGGTGCTGGTGGTCGGTCGTTCGATGAAGCGCACAATCGCGGTTGCGACCGAGCTTGGCTATATGGAAGGCTTGCCGGAGTTCCTCAGCGAAGATGATTACGGCTATATCCCGCGCGAAAATGTCGTAATGATCCTGACGGGCAGCCAGGGAGAGCCACGTGCAGCGCTGGCCAAGCTTGCGCGTGATGAAATGCGCAGCATCGCGTTGTCGGCAGGCGACACGGTTATTTTCTCATCGCGCCCGATTCCGGGCAATGAAAAGGCTATTCTCGACATCAAGAACAAGCTCATTGATCAGGGCATTAAGCTGATCAGTGATGATGATGCGCTTGTGCATGTTTCCGGCCACCCGCGCCGCAGTGAGCTAAGGCGCATGTATTCTTGGGTGCGTCCGAAGATTCTCGTGCCCGTTCATGGCGAGGCAGCGCATCTTGTCGCGCAAGGGTCGCTCGGTGCTATGGAGGGCATTGAAGAGATTGCACAAGTGCGCGATGGCGACATGTTGCGCCTGGCACCAGGCAAAGCAGAAATCATCGATGAAGCACCTGTTGGCCGTATCTATAAGGACGGCAAGCTGATCGGCGACGAAGACGAAATCGGCATGGTTGAGCGGCGCAAGCTCGCTTATGTCGGCCATGTCGCTGTTTCTGTGCTGCTCGACCGTGATTTCAAGATCATGGATGAGCCCGATCTGGTTGCCTTTGGCCTGCCTGAAGAAGACAGGCAGGGCGATTTGATCGAAGATATTCTGCTTGATGCGGCAATCGAAGCGATCGACAGCATTCCACGGGCGCGCCGCAAGGATCTTGAAGTGGTCCGTGAATCGGTTCGCCGTGCGGTTCGTGCTGCGACAAATGAAGCATGGGGCAAAAAGCCGGTGGTGACAGTCTTCATCAACCGGATAAAGTAGCTCTGTTTTCGGAGGAGGAAGATAGATGCTCAAACGCCTGAACCATGTCGCAATCGTGGTTCCAGATATAAAGTCCGCCTCTGCGCTTTACACAGGACAGCTTGGTGCGAACGTGACCGCGCCGCAAGCTTTGCCTGAGCACGGGGTGACGGTGGTCTTTATTGATGTGGGGAACACCAAGATCGAATTGCTGGAACCGTTGGGAGAGGGATCGCCCATTGCGAGTTTTCTGGAAAAGAACCCTTCGGGCGGAATGCATCATCTTTGCTATGAAGTTGACGATATTTTAGCCGCACGCGATCATCTCAAGGCGCAAGGGGCACGCATTCTCGGTAATGGTGAGCCAAAGATTGGCGCCCATGGCAAGCCGGTGCTGTTTTTGCATCCCAAAGACTTCAATAGCACTTTGATCGAGCTTGAAGAGGCATGAGATGACGATTGTTTCCGGTATCGCGATGTATTTTATCTTCTGGTGGATAACACTATTTGCGCTCTTACCGGTTGGATTGCGCACGCAGGCGGAAGAAAATGACGTGACATTGGGAACGGTCGCGAGCGCGCCAGCCAAACCACGCATCGGACTTGCATTTCTGCGTACCACGTTTGTCGCCACCGCGATCTTCTGCATCTATTATTACCTGACGCAGGTTCAGGGCTTCAGCCTTGATGATATTCCGCATTTTTTTCCCGATCTGAAGTAAAATCGGACATTCTGTTTCTCGATAAATGAAGCGCTGCAAGACATAGTGCCTATTTTTTAGGCGCTATTTTTTGAGGCGGCATTTTTGTCGCTCGCGTCAAGATCATGCGTTGAATCTAAAATGTATCAATCCGTTATAACGGCTTGAAAAGAAAGAAATTTAGTGCCTTTCCAGCGAAAGCGCGTAACGGCTTCGCGCAAGACAATGCGTGATAAAAATTGAGACAGCATTTCCAATGATCCACTCAAAACAGCAAATGCTCTGAGCTTTGGAAAGCTTGCCTGTGACGCTGCGCTTTGCATTAAAAAACTGAAAAATATCAAAGGCTTATTTTGCCTGGTGAGAGCTTTTTCTCTTGAAGGCACGGCAAAGCCAAAAAAAAAGCAAGGCTTTCGCCTTGCTAGTCGAATACGCGTTCGATCCGTTTCCGTATTACAGGCGGCTGCGAATTAACGCGCCTGGATCCATCCTCCCAAGACTTTGACCGCGTGAAACAACGGTTAGCTCCGTTGTTATGCTTATTGATGAAAAAAATAGCGGACTGCATAGCTTTTGTCACCAAAAATCTTTTGTGATGTCATATTTCCTTCGCAATTTTGCCGCCTCTCGTGTGCGATATGCATAATACATTGAAATTTAAAATGAATCTCGGCGCCTTTCTTAAATGATCTTTTTCGTCATTCTGGCGGTGATGGCTGTGGATGGGAAAAAACCTTCTGATCAAAGCACGGGGAGGCGGGTTTTCAATAGCGGTATAACCCGTTATGAAGCCAGCAAGTTTGCTTAATTTTTGCCTGATTCTACACACAGTCGGTTGCTATTCAGGCAATCTCTCTCTTGATCGGTGGTCACGATGCGTCTGTCGCAGTATTTTTTGCCCATTCTGAAGGAAAACCCAAAAGAGGCAGAAATTGTCTCTCACAGGTTGATGTTGCGTGCGGGCATGATCCGTCAGCAGTCGGCAGGCATTTATTCATGGCTCCCGCTTGGCCTGAAAGTGCTCAACAAGGTCTGCAACATCATTCGTGAAGAGCAGAACCGTGCAGGTGCCAACGAAATTCTGATGCCGACGATCCAGTCCGCCGATCTTTGGCGCGAAAGCGGTCGTTACGATGCATATGGCAAGGAAATGCTGCGCATTCAGGACCGGCAGGAGCGCGAAATGCTCTTTGGTCCGACCAATGAAGAAATGGTCACGGATATTTTCCGTTCTTATGTGCGCTCCTACAAGGATCTGCCGCTGAACCTCTATCACATCCAGTGGAAGTTCCGCGATGAGGTGCGTCCGCGTTTTGGCGTGATGCGCTCGCGTGAGTTTCTTATGAAAGACGCCTATTCGTTCGACCTCGATTACGAGGGCGCGAAAATGGCTTATTACCGCATGTTCGTGTCGTACCTGCGTACATTTGCGCGTGTTGGTCTTCAGGCGATCCCAATGCGTGCCGATACCGGCCCGATTGGCGGCGATCTCAGCCACGAATTCATCATTCTCGCTGAAACCGGCGAAAGCCAGGTTTATTGCGATAAGGCATATCTTGAACTGGCTGTTCCGGGCGCAGATACGGATTTCCGTAACGATGAGCAACTGACCGATATCGTCAAGCGCTGGACAACGCCTTATGCAGCAACCGACGAGATGCACGACGAGGCTGAATGGGCAGCTGTAAAAGCTGATGATCAGGTTTCAGCGCGCGGTATTGAAGTCGGCCACATCTTCCATTTCGGCACGAAGTATTCTGAGCCGATGGGCGCAAAAGTGCAGGGGCCTGATGGCAAGGAACACGCTGTATCGATGGGGTCTTACGGCATTGGTCCTTCGCGTCTGGTTGCAGCGGCAATCGAAGCTTTCCACGACGAAGCTGGTATCATCTGGCCCAAGGCAATTGCGCCTTTCGGTGTTGGCATTGTCAACATGAAGCCCGGTGATGAGGCTTGCGATGGCGTGAGCGAAAAGCTCTATACTGCCTTCACCAATGCCGGTCTTGATCCACTGCTTGACGACACGGATAATCGTGCGGGATCGAAGTTTGCAACGATGGATCTGATTGGTCTGCCTTATCAGGTGATTGTTGGTCCGCGTGGCGTTGCTGCCGGTGAAGTTGAAGTCAAGGATCGCAAGACTGGTGAGCGTCAAAACCTCACCATTGAGGCAGCAATCAACCTTTTGACGGCATAACCATGAGCAATGCGGCGGCAGCAAAATATGACGGCAAGCAGAAGGTGCCTAACAAGGCGCCTTCTTCAGGTCCTTTCTCCGCTTATGAGCGGATGATCGCATGGCGCTATTTGCGAGCGCGCCGCCGCGAGACGTTTATTTCGGTCATTGCCGGTTTCTCTTTCACGGGCATCATGCTCGGTGTTGCAACACTCATTATCGTCATGGCGGTGATGAACGGTTTTCGCGCCGAGCTGCTCAATCGAATTCTCGGTATTAATGGCCATCTCATCATGCAGCCGATAGATCGGCCGCTGGATGACTATGCGAGCCTGATTACACGTATAGACGGTATTTCCGGCGTAAAATTTGCCATTCCGGTGATTGAAGGTCAGGCTTTGGTGCAGGGCAATATTGGCGCAGGCACCGGTGCTCTGGTTCGGGGGCTTCGTGAAGAAGACCTCGACAAGCTCAAGCTTGTTTCGGACAATATCAAACAAGGCACCCTGAAAGGCTTTGATCAAAGCGGAGGCGTGGCCATTGGCACGCGTATGGCTGAAAATCTTGGTCTTTCTGTCGGTGATACGCTCCGCGTTATCTCACCCGATGGTGATGTGACACCGTTTGGCGTCAATCCGCGCGTTAAAGCCTATCCTATCGTTGCAATCTTCGAAATTGGCATGTCGGAATATGACGCGTCGATTGTCATGATGCCGCTTTCAGAAGCCCAGCTTTTCTTTAATCAGGAAGGCAAAGTGCAGTCGCTTGAAATCTTTGTCGATAATCCTGACAAGGTGGATGCGATGCGCGCACCGGTCGAGGAAGTTGCGGCTCGTCAGATTTCCATGGTCGATTGGCGCCAGCGCAACCAGACCTTCTTCTCGGCTTTGCAGGTCGAGCGCAATGTCATGTTCATGATCCTGACGCTGATCGTGCTCGTCGCAGCCCTTAATATCATTTCCGGCCTGATCATGCTGGTGAAGGATAAGGGCCGTGACATCGCGATCCTTCGAACCATGGGCGCCACACGTGGGGCTATCATGCGAATATTCCTTATGACAGGCGCAGCCATTGGTGTCACGGGTACGTTTGCAGGCGTGGTTTTAGGCGTGGTTGTGTGCCTCAACGTCGAACGTCTGCGCGAGTTTTTCTCTTGGCTTTCCGGCACGACCCTGTTTAATCCAGAGCTCTATTTCCTGAGCACGCTTCCGGCCAAGATGGATGTCGGCGAAACGGTTTCCGTCATAGCTATGGCTCTGATCCTTTCCTTTATTGCCACCATTTTTCCGGCCTGGCGCGCTGCTAAACTCGATCCGGTCGAAGCATTGAGGTACGAATAATGGCGGCTGAAGTTATTCTGCGTCTGGAAAATGTCAGCCGCGCCTATAAGGAAGCTGATCGCGAACTGGTCATCCTGAAAGATGCGAGTTTTACACTGCATCGTGGCGAGATGGTTGCACTGGTTGCCCCGTCTGGTGCTGGTAAATCGACATTGCTGCATACGGCCGGTTTGCTGGAGCGCCCGGATGCGGGTGATGTTTTTCTCGATGGCCGCTCCTGCAGTGCCCTTTCAGAGGATGAGCGCACAGCCGTTCGCCGCAACGATGTTGGCTTTGTTTATCAGTTCCATCATCTTCTGCCGGAGTTCACGGCACTTGAAAACGTGATGATGCCACAGATGATCCGTGGCCTGCCACAAAAGGCAGCGTCCGTTCGCGCGCAGCAGCTGCTCGACTATATGAAGATCGGCAAACGTGCTTCGCATCGCCCATCGGAGCTGTCGGGCGGCGAGCAGCAGCGCGTTGCCATTGCGCGCGCAGTTGCCAATGCACCTCTGGTATTGCTGGCCGATGAGCCAACCGGCAATCTTGACCCGACAACATCCTCTTATGTTTTTGGTGCGCTGGAAGCACTGGTGCGGCAGTCGGGACTGGCTGCGATGATTGCGACGCATAATCACGAGCTGGCGCGTCGGATGGATCGTCGTGTGACGTTGAAAGACGGCAAAGTCGTCGATCTTTGAGAGCGCTTTGACGTCGCTCTAAGCTTTTCGTTCAATCGCCCTATAGAGCGCCGGTGGCCATGCCGCCGGCGTTTGCATGTTTATTTTTCATAAACCTTAAATACACGCGATCACTTACATGGGTGTTGACTTTGGAACAGAAATGGAACAAACAATAAACATACGTGAACAAAGAGGAGTTATTCCAATGACCGATCTCGTCTACGACGTTTTGTCTTTCGTCTCCATCAGCCTTTTCGTTGCGACCTTCGCCATATGGGTGAGTGCAATCTGAAAGCGCAAAGCGGGTTCTTCTGTGAACCTCGCTGATAGTAACGGCGCTCACTCTGGACATCGTTACCGTATTCCCCGAAAGTGTGACGATGGGCGATAAGAGTCGCCCGTTACCCTGTGCAAATCTCATATCGTGAGCAGCACTCGGATGGCGCTGAAAACATGATTTCGCTATCATGGTGTTGCCGCGCAGTCAGCTCTGCAAAGATCGGGGAATGAATATGAATGATACAGCAAGCATGCGCGCGGGCGAGGATATGACGTCACCTCGTTTCGTTCATCTGCGAGTGCATTCTGCTTATTCCTTGCTTGAAGGCGCCTTGCCTGTTGGCAAGATCATCAAACAGGCGATTGCCGATCAGGCACCGGCCATCGCGATAACTGACACCAACAATCTGTTTGGTGCTTTGGAGTTCGCCCAGAAGGCATCTAAGGATGGTTTGCAGCCGATCATCGGTTGCCAGCTCGATGTTGCATTCGGCGATCACAATGATAACAGTCGCAGTGCCAATCGCCGTCTGGTTCTCGACTTGGCACCCTTGGTTTTCCTCGCTTCGACCGAGGAAGGTTATGCGAATATTGTCCGGCTCGTCAGCCGTGCATTTCTCGACACGCCTTCGGGCGACCCTGTGCATGTCGATGCTGGGTGGCTGGCTGGCCTGTCAGAAGATGTGATTGTTCTCTCCGGTGGCCCTCTTGGACCAATCGGACGCGCTTTTGCCGCTGATCGCCCGGATCGTGCAGAAAGCCGTTTGGCTTTTCTGAAAGAAGCATTCGGTGACCGGCTTTATGTCGAGTTGCAGCGGCAGGCAGGTTATGATCGTGCGCTTGAGGCGAAGACCGTTGAACTTGCTTATGCAATGGAATTGCCACTCGTTGCGACCAATGAAGCTTTCTTCCTTAAGGCAGAGGATTTTGAAGCGCATGATGCGCTGCTCGCCATCGCCGAAGGACAAATTATTTCAAATGATGATCGCCGTCGTCTGACGCCGGACCACCACTTGAAAAGCCGCGCAGAAATGGCGGCACTGTTCGCGGACTTGCCGGAAGCGCTCGAAAACACGATTGAAATTGCGGAACGTTGCAGCTGGTTCACCCAGACACGAGCGCCAATCCTGCCGCGTTTCACGGGTGAATCCGACGATCCCGAAGCCGCAGTTCAGGCGGAGGCCGAAGAACTGGCGCGACAGGCGCGCGAAGGTTTGAAGATGCGGCTGGAAACAGCCGGGCTTGCTGAAGGGTATACGCAAGAACAATATGCCGAGCGTCTCGATTATGAGATCGGCATTATCACGCGTATGAAGTTCCCCGGCTACTTCCTCATTGTTGCGGACTTTATCAAATGGGCCAAGCAGCAGGGGATCCCTGTTGGCCCCGGTCGTGGTTCGGGTGCGGGCTCTCTCGTCGCTTATGCATTGACGATTACTGATGTTGATCCGTTGCGCTTTTCGCTGCTGTTTGAGCGCTTCCTCAATCCTGACCGCGTATCGATGCCAGACTTCGATATCGATTTCTGTCAGGATCGGCGCGAAGAAGTCATTCGCTATGTGCAGGGAAAGTACGGTCGCGATCAGGTCGCACAGATCATAACTTTCGGAACACTTCAGGCGCGCGCTGTGTTGCGTGATGTGGGTCGCGTTCTCGAAATGCCTTACGGGCAGGTCGACCGTCTCTGCAAGCTTGTGCCGCAGAATCCGGCCAATCCGGTGTCTCTGGCGCAGGCCATTGAAACAGAACCCAAGATTAATGAGGAACGTGAGAAAGAGCCGGTTGTCGGCCGTCTTCTCGATATGGCGCTCAAGCTTGAAGGGCTTTATCGCCACGCCTCGACGCACGCAGCCGGTATCGTTATCGGTGATCGCCCATTGTCTGAACTGGTGCCGATGTATCGCGATCCGCGCTCGGATATGCCGGTCACACAGTTTAATATGAAATGGGTCGAACAGGCCGGTCTGGTCAAGTTCGACTTTCTTGGTCTGAAAACGCTTACGGTTCTTGAGACGGCAGTGAAGCTTGTTGCGCGTAAAGGCATTGAGATTGACCTGTCGCGCTTGCCCTTGGATGACCAACTGACTTATGAAATGCTTTCGCGTGGCGAAACGGTCGGCGTGTTTCAGGTGGAAAGTGCCGGAATGCGAAAGGCGCTGCTCGGCATGCGCCCGGACCGCATTGAGGATATTATTGCGCTCGTGGCGCTTTATCGTCCGGGGCCGATGGAAAACATTCCGACCTATAACGCGCGCAAGAACGGTGAGGAGGAGATTGCCTCCATCCACCCAAAGATTGATGACCTGATCAAAGAAACGCAGGGCGTTATCGTTTATCAGGAACAGGTGATGCAGATCGCGCAGGTTCTTTCGGGCTACTCGCTCGGTGAAGCTGATCTTTTGCGCCGCGCCATGGGTAAGAAAATCCGCGAAGAAATGGACAAGCAGCGCGTCCGCTTCGTGGACGGTGCCATTGAAGGCGGTGTCGACAAGGCGCAGGCGAATATGATTTTCGACCTGTTGGCCAAGTTCGCCGACTATGGCTTCAACAAGTCGCACGCGGCTGCTTATGCGATTGTATCTTATCAGACCGCCTACATGAAGGCGCATTATCCGGTCGAGTTTCTCGCCGCTTCAATGACATATGATATGTCGAACGCCGATAAGCTGAATGATTTCCGCCGCGATGCAAATCGTCTGGGGATCGATGTGGTGACGCCATCGGTCATGACGTCTTTTCGTCCCTTCGAAGTTGGCGAGAAGAAGATCTTCTACTCGCTTGCCGCAATCAAAGGTGTTGGTGAAGCCGCCGTTGATCATATCGTCAGTGTACGGGCCGAAAAGCCGTTTGAAAGCCTTGAAGATTTCTTTGAGCGGATTGATCCGAAAATTGTCAATCGCCGTGTGACGGAAAGCCTGATCAATGCAGGCGCTCTCGATTGTTTCGGTCGCGACCGTGCGGCGATGAGTGCTGGCATGGACCGCATCATGGGGTTTGCCCAACGCACACAGGAAAATGCGGCCAGCGGTCAATCGGATATTTTCGGTCTTTCCGGCGCGCCCAAGGAAACCCTGATCCTTCCGCAGGCAGCCCCTTGGTTGCCTTCGGAAAAGCTGCATCGCGAGTTTCAGGCGGTTGGCTTTTATCTTTCTGCGCACCCGCTTGACGAATACCGTCAGGTGCTTGATCGCATGCGTGTACAGAGCTGGGCTGATTTCTCGGCAGCAGTCAAGCGCGGCGCAAATGCCGGGCGTCTGGCGGGTACGGTGACGACACGGCAGGAGCGCAAGACCCGCACAGGCAATAAGATGGGCATTGTGCAGTTGTCCGATGCCACTGGCCAGTTTGAAGCGGTCCTTTTCTCGGAAGGTCTTGCGCAATATCGTGATCTTCTGGAAAGCGGTAAGTCTGTCGTTATTACGGTTGCCGCAGAAAATCGCCCGGAGGGTATCGGGCTTCGCATCCAGACCGTGCAATCGCTGGAGGATCGGGCTTGCGCAATGCAAAAGGCATTGCGGCTTTATCTACGCTCGGCTGAAGCAGTGAAAAGTATCGTTCCGCATTTTAACACGCGCGGCGATGGACAGGTAAGCCTGATCGTAATCAAGGAAGAGGGGCAGCGTGAAGTGGAGATCGAACTTCCACACCGCTATCGCGTCAGTCCACAGATTGCGAGTGCCATGAAAGCTATTCCGGGCGTTGTTGACGTCGAGCTGGTCTAGAGCATTTCCAGCAAAAGTGCGAAGCGGTTTTGCGTGGGATAATGCGTGACAACAAACAGAGCATTTCCAGCAAAAGTGCGAAGCGGTTTTGCGTGGGATAATGCGTAAAAAATATAGAGCATTTCCAGCGATTCAAACAAAACAGGAAATGCTCTAAAAACCGGCCAATTAGAATTGGCCGGTTTTTTCCATGTTTTTAGTAAGCAGCAGTGAAACGCTTGCCGATATGTTTGCCCTGTTCTGCTTCATCGACAATCGCCACGGCCAGATCTTCAACCGAGATTTTGCTTTCGCCTTTGTCATCAAAGACTGGCTCGTCTGCGCCAAGACGATATTTGCCGGTGCGTTCGCCGGGTTGAAGAATGATTGCGGGCGAAACAAAGGTCCAGTCGAGGTCTTTTTCTTCACGCAGTTCATCGAGTGCCTGGCGTGCGCCAAGCGCGCCTTCTTTCCACTCGGCGGGAAAATCCGGCGAATCCACCAGCTGATGGCCGTTGATTTCCAGACTTCCGGCGCCGCCAACTGCGATGAGACGCTTCACGCCTGCTTTCTTGGCAGCTTCGTTGATGGAACGGCTGCCCTTGATGTGGTTTTCGCGGATATTGCTGTCTGTCCAGCCGGGATTAAAGGCTGAAATAATCACGTCATTGCCTGCAATTTGCTTGGCGAGCGCATCCGTGTCGAATACGTCGGCCTTTACAGCGGTAACATTGTCGAGTCTCGCAACCTTATCTGTATGGCGGACAAGTGCTGTGACGCTGTGACCGCGCGATTGTGCTTCCTTGAGGATTGCAGCGCCGACAAAGCCGGTAGCGCCGATGAGTGCGATTTTAGCCATTTCATGTTCCTTTCAAATCAGTCACTGAAGTAATATTTAATAATCAGGTTCTTTATAGTAACTATGTAGTTGATATGATAAACCTTGTGAAGAACGCACTTTTTCATGATTAGGGTACATGGAGGTAACTGCATGCCCGACAAGGCCACTTAGGGAAGTAAAATGAAAATCACGACCCAACCGGATAACGGAACACCGCTTCTATCATCGACGGCTGCTTTTCAATCGGAGCCCGATGGAAAGGGGCTTTGCCCCATTCGTGAAGTGCTCGACCGGGTGGGCGATACGTGGAGCATTCTCGTTATTTTTAATCTGCAAATGGGATCAATGCGGTTTAATGCATTGCGCCGATCTGTGGAGGGTATTTCACAAAGAATGCTGACCGTGACGCTGCGTTCACTTGAGCGCGATGGCCTTGTGGCGCGTCATGTGCGCCCAACGTCGCCGCCGGAAGTGAATTATTCCCTGACCGAACTTGGACATTCACTTGCTGTGCCGATTGATGTGCTGGGGCAGTGGGCTGTCGAAAACCGGGAACAAATGCGCGATGCCCGTCGGCGTTTTGATGCCGCTGCAGAAGATTAGGCTCAAGCCCCCTTTAATAAATGGGGCCAGAGCCAAACGAACCGGATGCCGGAATGCTCGTTACTCGTTTCAACAAAGGAGAATGAAACATGCCTGCAAAATCAAAAGCACAGCAAAAAGCAGCGGGTGCTGCACTTGCCGCAAAGCGCGGCGAGATCGACAAGAGTGAACTCTTTGGCGCCTCAAAAGAAATGTATGAAACAATGACGGAGAAAGAGCTCGAAGAGTTTGCCGAGACCAAACACAAAGGTCTTCCCGAGCACGTCTCAGACAAAAAAAGCAGCTGACTCCTCATCAGCTGCTCTTCTTCTATGATCTGTTAAGCGCTTACTTCGCGCCGTTTGCGGGTACAAATTCGATGGCTTTGAGCTTGCCGCCGCTAATTCCGCAGCGCAAGGTTATCGTGTCCCATTGCGTGCCGCCAGTTTTGCGCCGTGCTTCGCCGGGTACGGAAATGACGGCAGAAACTTTACGTGCATCTTTTGTGCTGAATTTCGCAGATTTGTCGTTTGTTGTTGCCGCGGAAATATCATCTTTTGTAAAACCAAGACGATCATATTTCTTGCTCTTTTTAACATAATCATAAGCACTTGCAACGCAGTCAGCCACCTGTGGTGACGCCTGCTGATCCTTGACAAGTGTCTGATAATTGGCAGTAAAATCTTTTGAACGCTTCGGAACACTGTCGGCATGGGCGGCGCCGACTACGCCGAAAGCGAAAATTGCGGAAAGTATGATCTTGGTCGATTTCATGATTTGCTTCCTTGGAAAAGCTACCGCACCAATTGGCGGTTAGCAAAATCGATAATGAAGATAATATTAGTGAGGCAGTTTGAATTTTTTATGTTCGCTGTCTGCGTGCAGAATATCTTATTGGCAGATTCGGGCAAGACAGGTTTTTCCATGACATCCCTGATCAAGATGCATGTTTGTGATGTGCGCGGCGTCCCCTTCAGGCCCGATTACCGTCATGAAAAGTTTGCAGCTTGCATCATGAACCGCACGCCAAAAGGCTTTTTCCTTTTCCGATCCGTTCCAGCCACTTTTCAATTCGGTCACAGAACCATCCGAAAACTTAAACGACATGATGTCGAGCGCATTGGCAAATGCATGTTCGGACACGCGCCCCTCTGATGCACCATTGACATTGCGACACTGATAGTCGGACCCCGTGCCAACTTCTGTGACTTTCACATCGTTGCCATAGACCTTGCTTGCGGCTTCTCTGACATGCTCCGACCATTTGGCAAGCGTAACAGCCATTGCGCAATTTGTTGTGACAGGATTTGCGAACTTCAGGGGCTGGGCTTTACCAATTGCAGTCAGCGAAAGCGGCGACTGCGCGCTGCATTGAGGACCATCATTGATCGGTGGGGAGAGCTTTCCCTCCACGTCGCCTTGCATGAGGGCTGGGCAGGCAACCTGATAGATGCGCTCGTTTTTCTCTGGCCTTGGTGTTTCAACATTGCTTTTAGCCGGTTCTGCCGATTGGGCCGGCTCTTTTTCGCGTCGTGGCGCGACCGCTTCTCGTTCTGGCGCTGGCGTGGGAACTGGAATCACAGTGACTGGCGCTGACTGCGGCTTTGATCGTTGCTGCCTGGTGCTGCGTTTCTTTTTGGTGCGTTTTTGAGGCGTGGTCTTCTTTGTGTTTCCGCTTAATGCGCGTTCAATAAGATTTTGCGCATTTACTGTTCCAGTCCCCGGCCAGTTCCCGCCGCAAATCAACGTAATCGAACATGCGAGGAGGAGGGTCGTTATTGCTTTGGGAAAGAAAGAGAAAGAAACGGCCATGTTTGCCTCTTTTGATATGACGCACCCCGGTTTAATGTCGATAAGGCAGTTGTCGTTCCTTCACGCTTCGTGGCGCACGGTTATATATGGCCAAATGGCTTAAAATCCGGGCTCAAGCCTTGACAAGATGACACGCTAATGACTACAAGCCGCCATCGCTGGAGCTTCATCGCTCCGGCGTTTCATTTGACGTGTCCCGTGGATGAAGATCGCAGCTGCGCGCTTCATTCTGTCAGTCTCTGGAAAACAGGGGCAGAGGAGGGCGCGTTTCCTGTCTGCGCCGTAAGGCGCATCAACTTTTTAAAGGAAATGCGATGAGCAAGCGCGAATCCGCTAAGTACAAAATTGATCGCCGCCTTGGCGAAAACATTTGGGGTCGTCCGAAGTCCCCTGTAAACCGTCGTGAATATGGCCCAGGCCAGCACGGTCAGCGCCGTAAGGGCAAGCTTTCCGACTACGGTGTACAGCTCCGTGCAAAGCAGAAGCTCAAGGGCTTCTACGGCGATATTTCGGAAAAACAGTTCCGCAAGACCTATGACGAAGCAGCTCGCCGCAAGGGCGATACTGGTGAAAACCTCATCGGCCTGCTCGAATCGCGTCTGGATGCTGTCGTGTACCGCGCAAAGTTCGTTTCAACGATTTTTGCTGCACGTCAGTTCATCAACCACGGTCACGTTAACGTAAACGGCCGCCGCGTCAACATTCAGTCCTACCGCCTCAAGGCTGGTGACGTTGTTGAAGTTCGCGAAAAGTCGAAGCAGCTCGTCATCGTTCTCGAAGCTGTTGCGCTCGCTGAACGCGATGTTCCTGACTACGTTGAAGTTGATCACAACAAGATGGTTGCGACCTACTCCCGCGTTCCAACCCTGGCTGACGTTCCATACGCAGTTCAGATGGAACCAAACCTCGTCGTCGAATTCTATTCGCGTTAATTCTGAGCCTCTGGCTCAGAGCATTTCCAGCAAAAGTGCGAAGCGGTTTTGCGTGGGGGAATGCGTGAAAGCAAAAATAAATAGCCGCCCTCGGTTTTCCCGAGGGCGGCTTTTCTGTATGTAGACGTTAATCTGTTTCTCTCATGTACAGGAAGCATAATGAACGCTTTCGATCCCAATAGTGCGGAGGATTCCGGCACTGATGGCTGTCATCCGCTTTTCCGCGATGTCCCTGCCTCCGTTGAATTCAACAAGCTGCGCAAGCGTTTGCTGCGGCTGACACGTCAGGCCATTGAAGATTTTGCAATGGTTAAACCCGGCGAGCGCTGGATGGTTTGTCTGTCTGGTGGCAAGGATTCCTACGGTCTCTTGGCACTGCTGCTTGATCTCAAATGGCGTGGTCTGTTGCCAGTGGAGCTGCTGGCAGTCAACCTCGATCAGGGGCAGCCCAATTTCCCAAAGCATATTCTGCCGGACTTCCTGAACCGGTACGGCATCGAACATCGCATTGAATATCAGGACACCTATTCGATCGTCACGCAAAAGCTGCCCGAAAACAGCACCTATTGCTCGCTTTGCTCGCGTTTGCGCCGCGGCAATCTTTATCGCATTGCGCGTGAAGAAGGTTGTTCGGCGATTGTGCTCGGCCATCACCGCGAAGACATCCTCGAAACCTTCTTTATGAATCTGTTTCATGGCGGGCGACTTGCCGCCATGCCGCCAAAGCTTCTTAATGATGAAGGCGACTTGATGTTGTTCCGTCCACTTGCTTATGCGGCGGAAGAAGACATGGAAAAATTTGCGACAGCCATGCAGTTCCCGATCATTCCGTGCGATCTCTGCGGCAGTCAGGAAGGGCTTCAGCGCAATGCGATGAAGGCAATGTTGATCGATATTGAAAAGCGGATGCCGGGCCGCAAGGACACGATGATCCGCGCCCTGACCAATGTGCGCCCAAGCCATCTGCTGGATCGCAAATTGTTTGATTTCGCAAGTCTCATGACCAGTTCTGACGTGGAGAATACCAGTGCAGTTTAACGAAAAGCAGGTTGATTGGTTGGCAGACCTTCTGGCCGAAGCCGCAAATGCTGAGATTATGCCACGCTTCCGCCAACTGGGGCAGGGTGATATTCGCCAGAAAACGTCTGCTGCCGATCTCGTTACCGAAGCTGACGTGAATGCAGAACGCTTTATCACTGCACGTCTCAAGGCGCGCTTTCCCAATGCGCTGATTGTTGGCGAAGAAGCCTGTTCTGATGATGAAACATTGCTCAATGGTCTTGGTGATGCAGAGCTCGCATTCACTATTGATCCGGTGGACGGTACGTTTAATTTCGCTTCAGGCGTTCCGCTGTTTGGCGTGATGCTGGCCGTTGTTGTCAAAGGCGAGACGGTTGCCGGTATTATCTATGATCCTGTCGGTAAAGACTGGATTCTCGCTTCAAAGGGCAGCGGTAGCCATATCCGCTATGCCAATGGCTCAATGAGCCCTGTGAAGGTCGCAGCATCAGCGGATATTTCGCAGATGACGGGATCGGTTTCCTGGCAATATACGGCTGAACCAGTTCGGTCGCGCCTTGCGCGCAATCATACGAAATTTTTGTCGCAGATTGGCTATCGTTGCGCGGCCCACGAATATCGTATCATCGCCACGGGTGGCGCGCATTTCGCTTGCTACAACAAGTTGATGCCGTGGGATCATTTGCCCGGCGCACTCATCCATCAGGAAGCAGGCGGTTATCTTGCGCGCTGGGATGAGAGCGATTACCTGCCATCGCATACAGGCGGCGGCCTTCTGGTGGCGCCAGACAAGGAAAGCTGGAAAGCAATTCAGTCGGCCCTTTTTGCAGAATGAAAAAAGCCCGCCAAATGGCGGGCTTTTCCAACGGTTCGTCAGAGTGGCTTGTTATGCTGCCTGAACATCTTGCCGCGTTCGGCAATCAAAACACAGATGAATGCGATAAAACCCAGCACACAATAGCCTGCCGCAACGGGTGTTGTCGTTCCGTCAAATGCCTGACCGATGATCGCTCCAAGCGCTGCACCAATCACGGTCTGTGTAAAGCCGAGAACAGAAGACGCTGTACCAGCGACTTCGCCGAGTGGCTCCATTGCCAGCGCGTTGAAATTCGACGTTACCAAACTGAACGAGAACATGATTGTCATATAGATCATCATCAGCATCCAGAATGGTACCGGTCCGCTCAGGCTAAGGGAAAGCACGACCCAAAGCAGGCTGAAGCCAACAAAAACCAGCAGCATCGTCTGCGAAATGCGGCGCATCCCATAACGTCCGACCAGACGTGAATTAAGAAAGGATGCAAGAGCGAGCGTCATGGCCACCGCTGCAAAGGCCAGCGGAAACATTGTGCCGAGATTGTAAATATCGACAAAGATCTGCTGCGCCGAGTTGATGTAGCCAAACAGCGCACCAAGGATGAATGACGTTCCCAACATGTAAAAAAGCGCTATGCGGTTAGACAAAACAATGCCGAAGCCACCGATGATGCTTTTCAGCGTCAATGGGCGACGGTGGTTGACGGGCAAAGTTTCCGGCAGGCGGATATAGGCCCAGATAGCAACGATCGCAGCCATCACCGCCATGGATAGGAATATCAGATGCCATTCACCAAACAGCATGATCAGCTGGCCGGTTGCAGGCGCAATCACCGGCAGGATCATGAACACCATCATCACGAGTGACATGACCTCAGCCATCTGACGGCCTGCAAAACGATCACGCACAACCGAAACGGCAATGACACGCGTTGCTGCCGCGCCGAAGCCTTGCAAAACACGCAGCACGATCAGCGTCGTGAAATCGGTGGCAAAAGCCGCGCCGAGTGCTGCCAGAATGTAAATCAGCAGGCCGCCAAAAAGTGGAAGTCTTCTGCCATAGCGATCGCTGAGCGGACCGTAAAACAGCTGTGATACGCCAAAGCCCAGCAGATAAGCCGTGATGACATATTGAGCATGATTTTCCGATAGAATACCGAGACTCGTGCCGATTTGGGGTAGACCGGGCAACATGATGTCCACTGCCAGCGCATTGATCGCCATGATTGCAGCAATAAGCGCAATAAATTCACCACGTGCACCCGCGGGCGTCTGTTGGTCCAATGAGCTTTTCTGAATATCGGTTGGCATTAGGGTAGTCCTCGATAAGCGGCACACCGGTCAGAGGATCGCCGGTGGAGCAGTCGGAATTTATAAAACAGATGCCTGTCATGACGATGCGTCAGGCAATAGAAAAGGCGCCGTTTCATGGCGCCTTTTAGAAAAGGTGAGCTTTAAAAGCCGTATGAGGGGATAATTAATCCTTAAGCGGCTTTGGTAGCAATACCCTTATCGGCAAAAAGTGTCTGCAATTCGTTGGACTGGAACATTTCGCGGATGATGTCGCAACCGCCAATAAACTCGCCCTTTACATAGAGCTGAGGAATGGTTGGCCAGCTGGAATAGTCCTTGATGCCCTGACGGATTTCGTCGGATGCAAGAACGTTTACACCCTTATAATCGACGCCAAGATAGTCGAGGATCTGCACGACCTGACCGGAAAAACCACATTGCGGGAAACCTGGTGTGCCCTTCATGAACAGCACAACATCGTTGGTCTTCACTTCATTGTCGATGAAATCGTTGATTCCGGTCATTTTAATTCCTTTCAGGATGCCGGTTCAAGTCCCGGCCCGCGTAGGGAGAGGCTCTGCCCCAATATAGTAAGTTGAGCTTTGGTAATCACCCTCTAAAGGTGAAAGCAAGTCAAATTAGCGCGAAAACAGGCTGTTCTGGGGGCAACATCTTGCCGCAGTAACATAGCGCCGCCACATATTGCCTTCTGAAAGCGCATCAAGGGCGGCGCTGATGTGTTATTCTGGTATGCTGGTCTGGAGCGCGAGCGCATGAAGAACGCCGCCCATATTGCCTTTAAGTGCGTCATAGACCATCTGGTGCTGCTGCACGCGTGACTTGCCACGGAAACTTTCCGCAACAACTTCAGCAGCGTAGTGGTCTCCATCTCCGGCAAGGTCGCGGATCGTCACCTTTGCGCCAGGAATACCTTCGCGTATCAGTTTTTCGATCTCATGTGCGTCCATAGCCATGCAAAATCTCCTGCCTTTCAGGGCTTCTTCTTGTTCGTTTCGAATCGTAACGCATCATCGTGATACGTCAATCTTCAACTGTCTAACGTTTAAATGAGCGACAAGCAAACGCCCGGCACAGAGTTCCCGGCCGGGCGTCAATTGGTAACAGTGCCGACCAATAACGCTTAGTTATCGACCGAAGCTTCGCCGCTCATAAAGCTTGGGAACCAGCCTTCAAAGGCAGCAGTTAGGTCTGCGACCGAAACATCGATGATCGTGCCGAATTTCAGACGATCACCGCCAACTGTTCCAAGTATGCGGAATGCCAGGCCCGCACCTTCAGCATTGAGCGCAATCAGCTTTGCCATTTCAGGCGTAGCTGAGACGACATAACGTGCCTGATCTTCACCAAAGAGCGTTGCATGTGGCAGGCCGTCACCGGCATCAAGTACAGCGCCCTTGCCAGATTTGATTGCCATTTCAGCTACACCAACAGCAAGGCCGCCGTCGGATAAATCGTGACAGGCTGTCACCTGACCATTGCGGATCGCTGAGCGAACAAATTCGCCGGTACGCTTTTCAAGCCCAAGATCAACGGCTGGTGCCGGACCATCCGCGCGGTCAAACAGATCACGCAGATAGATCGACTGACCGAGATGTGAGCCGTCGCTACCCAGCAGAACCAGCGTGTCGCCATCCTGCATGCCGCCTATCTTGGCCATCTGAGACCAGTCAGGAATAAGGCCGACACCTGCAATGGTTGGAGTCGGCAGGATCGCCTCGCCATTGGTTTCATTGTAGAGCGAGACGTTGCCCGAAACGATTGGGAAATCGAGCGCGCGGCAAGCTTCGCCGATACCTTCGATTGCCTTGACCAACTGACCCATGATTTCCGGCTTTTCAGGATTGCCGAAGTTCAGGTTGTCGGTCGAAGCGAGCGGCTCAGCACCGGTTGCGGTAATGTTGCGCCAGCATTCAGCAACCGCCTGCTTGCCACCTTCAAACGGATCAGCTTCGCAATAGCGTGGCGTTACGTCAGACGAGAAAGCGAGTGCCTTGGTGGGATGACCTTCAACGCGGATCACACCGGCGTCACCACCCGGAAGCTGCAATGAATTGCCCTGAATGAGCGTGTCATACTGCTCATAAACCCAGCGGCGCGACGAACCATCCGGCGAACCGACGAGCTTGAGCAGCGCATCGGAATAGTCTTCAACCTGCGGCACATTGGCTGCTGGTAGCGGAGCGTGCTTGCCCGGTTCCATCCACGGACGATCATATTCAGGAGCCTCGTCGCCGAGTTCCTTGATCGGCAGATTGGCAACTTCTTCGCCCTGATGAATGACGCGGAAGCGCAGATCATCGGTTGTCTTTCCAACGATCGCGAAATCAAGACCCCACTTACGGAAGATCGCCTGTGCTTCTTCTTCCATTTCAGGCTTGAGAACCATGAGCATACGCTCCTGGCTTTCCGACAGCATCATTTCATAAGCTGTCATATTCACTTCGCGAACCGGAACATGATCGAGAATGAGCTCGATTCCAAGATCGCCTTTGGCACCCATTTCAACGGCAGAACAGGTGAGGCCAGCCGCACCCATGTCCTGAATCGCAATAACAGCACCCGAAGCCATCAGCTCAAGACAGGCTTCGAGCAGGCACTTCTCGGTGAATGGGTCACCAACCTGAACGGTCGGGCGCTTTTCTTCAATCGATTCGTCAAACTCGGCCGATGCCATGGTGGCACCGCCCACGCCATCACGGCCCGTCTTGGCACCGAGATAGACAACCGGCAGGCCAACGCCCTTGGCTTCTGACAGGAAGATGCCGTCATGCTTGGCAAGACCGGCAGCAAAAGCATTGACGAGGATATTGCCGTTATAGCGCTTGTCGAAATTCACTTCGCCGCCGACGGTCGGAACGCCGAAGGCATTGCCATAACCGCCAACGCCGGAAACAACACCGGAAACGAGGTGGCGGGTCTTCGGATGATCAGGCTCGCCGAACCGCAGCGCATTCATGGCTGCAATCGGACGTGCGCCCATGGTGAAAACATCGCGCAGAATGCCGCCAACGCCTGTCGCAGCCCCTTGATAAGGCTCAATGTAAGATGGGTGGTTGTGGCTTTCCATCTTGAAGACGACACAGTCGCCATCGCCAATATCCACAACGCCGGCATTCTCGCCGGGGCCCTGAAGTACGCGGGGACCAGTCGTTGGCAGCGTCCGCAGCCACTTCTTCGACGACTTGTAGGAACAATGCTCATTCCACATTGCCGAGAAGATTCCGAGCTCCGTGAAGCTTGGTTCGCGTCCGATCAGATCAAGAATACGCTGGTATTCGTCCGGCTTGAGGCCGTGGGCAGAGATAAGTTCCGGCGTGATATCGCGCTTATTGGAAATAGTCATGGAGATGAGGGACCCCGTCGCAGGCTGCGGTACCCGGAAACTTCTGCCGAAGGGCGGACACCTAAGGTTTCAAGGGGCCTCTTTAACCTAACTCTGTTGGAAGCGCGACAGGAAAATGCCGATTTCCCGGTTCAAATGCTGCCTTCATAGCCTGCTTGTTCGTTTTCCAGCAGCTGACGTAGGGCTGTGAAGCCATTTTCGACATCACTGCGGTCGGCCGGCGAGGAAAAAGCGATGCGAACCCGATGATATGTCCGATCGATACGCCCGGCTTTGAACTCGTCTTCATCATCGATCAGCAATCCGTTTTCATAGGCCGCGGCTTTAAACGTGCTGGCAAGCCAGGGCTCGGGCAGTTTCAACCAGAGGATAGGCACATGCGGTGAAGAAACGAAGTCGTAACCGGCAAAGATTTCGCGGGCCAGCCGCTCGCGCCATTCGATTTCCGCAGAGCACTTGTCCAGCAGGGCATTCGCCTGACCGGAAAGCACGGTTTGAGCAGCCGTTTCAGCGAGCAGAAAGGACACGCCGCCGGTCATCAGTTTATGGGTCACCCTCAAACGCTGCGCACAATGCGGAGGGCAGGCCACCCAGCCACAACGCAAACCAGCCGTTACCGCTTTTGAAAGACTGCCTAAGAGAAAGGTGCGCTCTGGCGCAATGTCTGCAATTTTCGGGATATTTGATCGAGTCATGACCCCGTAAGTGTCGTCTTCGATCAGCCAGACATTGTGCCGCGCTGCGATATTGGCAATTGCAACCCGGCGCTCATAGGGCATGGTTGCAAGTGTGGGGTTGTGGATGCTTGGCATCAGAAATGCCATTGTCGGATGCTGTTGATTGCAGACCAGCTCAAATTCTTCCGGGATCATTCCGTATTCATCGCTTGCGGCAATCGCAATGCGTCGCCCGGTAATTCGGACGGAACGGCTCACCTGTGTATAAGTGAGATCTTCAAAAACGATCCTGTCACCGGGTGCGGTAAAGGCCGTAATTGCCGCAACTGCACCCGCATGCGCGCCGTTGGTGACCACAATGTTGCTCGCATCGGCGGGCGCATTTTCCTGATTGAGCCATTGGCGACCGGCTTCAAGCCAGTGTTGCGGAAAATACCGCGTGTAATTAACGATTTCATGCGGGAAATTGCGGATAACAGACGTGATAAGTGGCTCAAGCGCCGCGTTCTGTCCAATATCCGGTGCCGCAGTCGTGTCAAAGCGCCCTTTGTCGAGCGGGGCATCCTGAATTCGCGTGCCCGCTATGCCATCGCTGGAATAGGCGAGGGGCGCATCCTTTCGATCAGTCTTGCCAAGCACATAGGTTCCGCGGCCAACTTCGCCGGTTACAAGCCCACGTTCGTGCGCAAGCGCATAAGCGCGCCCAATTGTACCGATTGTCACCTTTAGATCGAAGGCCAGGTTGCGCTGGGGTGGCAGTTTCTGCCCCGCTGGCAAAGAGTTGTTGGCAATTGCCTCTTCAATCGCATCAGCGAGTTGCAAATAAAGCGGACCGGACTTGCCGGTGAGATCGGGGAGCCAATTTGTCATGGTCACAATATAAGCATTGTGTCGGTTCTTGAGTCAATTGTATTTGAGCATTCAAGCGTCACACGAACTTGAAATAGCGGTTTTGCCCATATAAAAGGCTTTTTGCTATGACATATACGTCAATTAAGCATGATGAAATAGATACAATTGATACAATCATCGCGCGGGAAAGTGAATTTTGTTATGCTTCCCGCTCTGTCTGGCAGCGCTTTGTCGAATGGTGGAAATTGCGTGCCATGCTGCGCCGCAGCCGCATTCAATTGATGAACCTCACGGACGATCAGTTGCGCGATATTGGTATTACGCGGGTGGACGCTGACATGGAAGCGCGCAAGGTACGCTTCCATATCCGCTAATTATTTATCCGGTCAGCAGCCCTTTTCGCCTGATGCCCAGCGATTGATATCCGTGGCGATCCGGCTGCCATGGCTTTGCTGCATCATAGGACCAAAGGCCTCGATCCGGGCTGGATTGCCCTGGGCCTGAACAACGAGCAAGGGACGCCCTGCAAGATTGCGCGACGGAACCACCAGAATACGCGGACGGCCAGTAAATGAATTTAACTCCGGCGCTAATGCATAACCGCGGAAGCCTTTGTCCTTTGATTTAAACCAGCAACTGTTGGCGCCGAGTGCAATGCGCTCCATGGTTGGCAGCGCTGCCTTATTCGAATCAAGGGCAACAGGGCCGGGGGCAGGCTTTGGCGAGCAGGCTGAAAAAAGCGCAAGAGCAGGCAGAGCGACAAGCGCAATGGTCTTATTCTTCAAGGAAGACTCCATCAAAACGCGTTCGGCAGAGCGCAGAAAATTGGCCAGCCGATAAGCGTGTAGAAACAAGGTGTTAACGCGAACCCTAAAAGCTCACATTGTGTCAGGTGAGATCATTCAAGCAAGTTGCGGCATGAAAGCCTTTAATCCGTCACTCATTTCATTCCATATGAGTTCGAATGCAGGGTCGCGCGTTGCTTTCACGGCATATGTGTCGAATTTTGGGTAAGCCGCCAGCAAATCATCTTTTCCAGAAAGCTTCTTGAGTGGCTCCATGAGAAAACGCACGGGCAGCAGCCATGCATCGGCAAGTGTCGGCGCATCATTGAGTGCGAAATCATGATCGGTCAGGCGCGATTCAACAACACTCAGGCCCTTATGCAGCTTCGTGAAAAGCCGCTCGATCGTTGCCGCGTCTCGTTCTGGTTTGCTTTGAAGAATAAAGAGCTTC
Source organism: Brucella sp. TWI559 (assembly GCF_039674265.1). Classification (NCBI taxonomy): domain Bacteria; kingdom Pseudomonadati; phylum Pseudomonadota; class Alphaproteobacteria; order Hyphomicrobiales; family Brucellaceae; genus Brucella; species Brucella sp. TWI559. The sequence continues at coordinate 198,921 of NZ_JBDJNE010000004.1, read as the reverse complement.
ATTGCCGGTTCGAGTATATCGATTTCAGCAATACGTGCCAGAAGCCGGATCAGAGCGCGCTCGCGCGGGCTTCCGGGCAGGACAGGCGTGTCCGGATAATGATCTTCAAGATATTCAGCAATGACGATTGCTTCAAACAGCGTTTCGCCTGAGCCGGTAATCAGCACAGGAACACGCTTGAGCGGTGTCACATCGCCAAAATCAGCAGGAAATGGGTAAGACAGATTGAGCGGTTTGAATGGCAGCTCTTTGAGATAAAGAACGCCGCGCACAAAAGCGGAATAAGGGGAGAGAGGGCGTGAATATAATTGCATCGGTATCGTTCCCCGATTCGGTTGCCGCAGGAAGTATCCTCCGCATAAGCTGGCATGAATTTTCAAAGAGTGCCAGAGGATTGAGTATCGGTTTAAACGGGAAATAAAAAAACGGCCTCCGGGTTTAACCGAAGGCCGCTTTGCGATGAGTGTAATTATTATCAGTCTCAGGCAGCAATACCAAGAGCGCCTGCAAAAAGCGCGCGGCCATCGCTGCCGCCATGGGCCGCTTCAATCAGGTTCTCGGGATGTGGCATCATGCCAAGAACATTACCGCGTGCATTGACGATACCAGCAATATCATTGACCGAACCATTCGGGTTGGTGTCTTCGGCATAACGGAACACAACCTGACCTTCACCTTCGAGGCGCTTCAGCGTTTCAGCATCGGCGAAATAGTTGCCGTCATGATGCGCAACCGGGCAGCGGATGATCTGGCCCGGCTGATAGCCGCGCGTGAATGCGGTGTTCGCATTGCTGACTTCGAGCTTCACTTCGCGGCAGACGAACTTCAGTGATGTGTTGCGCATCAGCGCACCCGGCAGCATTCCGGCTTCAACCAGAATCTGGAAGCCATTGCAGACGCCGATAACCATGACACCCTTGTCGGCTTTCTCACGGATAGCCTGCATCACTGGCATACGTGCAGCAATTGCACCGCAGCGCAGGTAATCGCCATAGGAGAAACCACCCGGAATGAGGATCAGATCAACATCGTCAGGGATGGAAGTATCTGTCTGCCAAACGGTAATTGGTGCCTGACCGGAAATCTTGGTGATGGCCGCAATCATGTCGCGGTCACGGTTGAGGCCCGGAAGAAGAACGACTGCTGCTTTCATGGCGTTTTACGTCTCTTTGATTTGAGTGCCCTTCAAAATCGTTGCTTAAGCGAGTTGAAGGCGCGCAAAAAACTTGGTTTCAGCCGCAGTGCGTCAGGCGATGACGATTGCGTAATCTTCAATGACCGTGTTGGCGAGCAGCTTCTCACACATGGCCTTGATTTCGGCTTCAGCTTTCGCCTTGTCCGTGCCTTCGAGTTCAAGATCAAAGACCTTGCCCTGACGGACGGAGTTGATTCCTTCGAAGCCCAGACTGCCGAGCGCGCCGACAATAGCTTTGCCCTGCGGGTCGAGAACGCCGTTTTTCAGTGTAACGGTGACGCGTGCCTTGATCACTTGGTAGTTCCTGCTGATCTGTAATAAAGACAATGAAAACAGCCCGGCACGCGAGTTGCCGGGCTGTGCGGATTTTTACTTCACAAGCGTAGGGCCGGAAGGACGGGGTGATTCGTTCTCGTTCATGATGCCGAGACGACGCGCCACTTCCTGATAAGCCTCAACCAGTCCGCCCATATCGCGGCGGAAGCGGTCCTTATCAAGCTTGTCATTGGTGTTGATGTCCCAAAGACGTGCTGAGTCTGGTGAAATTTCGTCAGCAACGACGATGCGCATCATATCGCCTTCAAACAGACGTCCGCATTCCATCTTGAAGTCAACAAGCTGAATGCCGATGCCGAGGAACAGGCCGGTCAGGAAATCGTTGACGCGAATGGCAAGAGCCATAATGTCATCGATTTCCGCAGGGCTTGCCCAGCCGAAAGCGGTGATGTGCTCTTCGGTGACCATAGGGTCATCAAGCGCATCTGCCTTGTAATAAAACTCGATGATCGAGCGCGGCAGAACCGTGCCTTCTTCCAGACCAAGGCGCTTGGATAACGAACCAGCCGCAACGTTGCGCACAACGACTTCAAGCGGGATGATTTCCACTTCCTTGATCAGCTGCTCACGCATGTTGAGACGGCGGATAAAGTGGGTTGGAATACCAATGCGATTAAGCTGGGTAAAGATGTGCTCCGAGATGCGGTTGTTTAACACGCCTTTTCCGTCAACAACTTCATGCTTCTTCGCGTTGAACGCGGTTGCGTCATCTTTGAAGAACTGGACAAGAGTACCGGGTTCAGGGCCTTCATAAAGAATCTTGGCCTTGCCCTCGTAAATACGGCGGCGACGGTTCATGGCTTTTCTCGGATTTCCAAAAATGTGATGATCGGCTTGTGCCGCTATTCTCGCGGGCTACGTATAGCAATTGTGGGCTTTTAACAATCCTGCTTTACACCCGTTCCCCCGTTTTAAGCGTTTAACGGCCATATTAATCAAGAAAGTGATGTTTGGCACTTGTATAATCTTGCTCTCCTTGCCAGCTTTAGGCAAGAGAACGGATAACGATCTTATATAAGTTAACAGCTTGGGAGTTGTATGAATGGCCACTGGCATGGATGAACGCCGCAACGCTTTCGAAAGCAAGTTTGCACATGATGCCGAGCTTCGCTTCAAGGCAGAAGCGCGCCGTAACAAGATTCTTGGTCTTTGGGCCGCAGAACTGTTGGGCAAGCACGACGCAGATGCAGAAGCCTATGCTCGTGACGTTGTCGCAGCCGACTTTGAAGAAGCAGGTGATGAAGACGTATTCCGCAAGCTGCGTGCTGATTTTGATGCGGCTGGGGTGAAGGTGGAAGACGAAACCATTCGTGAAAAAATGTTCGCTTTCCTTGAGGAAGCAGTTCAGCAAGTGCAGAAAGACTAATCAGTATGTCGGGGCGGAAATGTAGATAGCATTTCCGCCCTGAATATTTGTAATGGGGAATAAGCATGTCTTTGTCTTCGCGTCTTCGTGCCGGAGAAACAGTTCTTTCTGCATGGTCATCCTTGCCGGAAGCACTCACTGTAGAAGTTCTGGCGCATAGCGCCTTTGAAGCGGTCACGCTTGATATGCAGCATGGTGGCCATGATGAGCAGAGCGTTCTGCGCAGTCTTGGCTTGATTCTGAATGCGGGCAAGCCGCCGGTTGTTCGTATTCCTGTTGGACGCTTCGATATGGCAAGCCGTGCGCTCGATTTTGGCGCGCAAGCCGTTATCGCGCCAATGATTAACTCGGTTGAAGATGCGCACAAATTTGCCGCTTCAATGAAATATCCGCCAATAGGCGAGCGTTCTTGGGGCGTGTTCCGCGCCAATGCCGATTACGGCGCACCGGGCTCGAATGACTATCTTGTCACGGCCAATCAGGACACACTTGCTTTTGCGATGATTGAAACACGCGATGCTTATGATGCACTGGATGCCATTCTTGATGTGCGTGGCATTGATGGCGTTTTTGTTGGCCCTGCGGATTTCTCGATTGCCTGGAGCAATGGCCGCGAAGCCAATCCGAATTCCGAAGCCATCATTGAACCAATCAGCACAATTGCCCGTAAGGCGGCTGCCGCTGGAAAATTCGCCGGCATCTATTCGCCTTCGGCAGAATTCGCGCGGCGTTATATCCCGCTTGGCTTCCAGTTTCTGACACTTGGAAATGACGGTGGCTATCTGCGCCTTGGCGCAAAAACACTGATAGATGCTGTTCGTTCATAAAGAAAAGCGGCAGATTTTTCATCTGCCGTTTTCAAAAGTTAAATTGAATCTTTTTGTTTAGAAAAGCATACAACACATTGATTTAATGTGATTTTGGTGGTTGCAGATTGGTCATGAACTCTGCAAAAACCATCGTGCCTTCGGGCCATGGTCCGTGACCTGAGTCCGCGTTGATGTGGCCGGAATCACCGGCATCAATCAACATTGCACCCCAATCTTTCGCCACGTCTTCTGCGGCGTCAAAGCTGGAGAAGGGGTCGTTGCGGCTGACAACGGCAATCGTTGGAAACGGCAAACGCACACGTGGGTAAGGGCCGAATGTGATGAGGTGCTTCGGTCGGATTTTTTCATTCGCCACATCGGGAGGTGCAACAAAAAATGCACCAGCAACCTTGTGCTGAATTTGCGGAATGGCATGAACAGCTGTGGCAACGCCAAGTGAATGAGCAACGAGCACAATTGGCTTCGTTGCTTCATTGGCGGCTTTGACCACCTGTGCAACCCAATCGTCTTTGACTGGCTTCGACCATTCCGCCTGTTCAACCCGCCTTGCCGTGGAGAGTTTTTTCTCCCAACGGGTTTGCCAGTGATCGGGGCCTGAGTTGGTGTAGCCGGGAATAATGAGAATATCTGCGTCTTTGACTTTCATGACCCCTATTTAGAGCTGTTTCAATGCATCTTCAAGCTGGGCTATAGCGCTGTTTTACGAGCGTAGGTGATGCAAATGATGAACAGCTTGTTCGCTGATCGCTATCTTGTGAAACGCTCGCTAAATTGTGATCTTTGGAGGGAAGATAATTACGGAGAGGGTTCCACGGCTATGACCATAAGCAGAAGAACGATACTTGGTTCTGCAGGCGCTGCTGTGATGAGCAATATCCTTTCCGCGCGTGCGGACATGCCGCCGAAGGAGAATAAAATGACAGATACACTGAATATGGCGACTGCTGAAAAGAGCGCTCCTTTGCCTTTCGCAATGACAACACCGGTGCGTGTCGCACGCGTGGGCCTTAAGGCACGTGATGCGGAGGCACTGGCCGAGTATTACCGCGATGTCGTGGGCTTACGTGAAATGACACGCCGTGGCGCTTCTATTGTACTGGGCGCAGGCGACCGTGAGTTGATGGAAATCGAGCAGTTCTCTGCTGCAAAGCCTGATGATCCACGCAGCGCTGGTCTCTACCACACGGCTTTCCTGCTGCCGAGCCGTGGCGATCTCGCACGCTGGTCACGCCGCGCTATCGATAAGCAGCTGCCTGTCGCCGGTGCTTCGGATCATAATGTCAGCGAGGCCATTTACCTGACCGATCCCGAAGGCAACGGCATTGAGATCTATTCCGACCGTCCACACGATACCTGGCAGTGGAATGGTGATCGCGTGAAGATGGGCACCGAAGCGCTCGACGTCAAAAACCTTCTCGACGTTGTTGATCGCGAAGGCGGTGAGTGGATCGGCGCGCCACAGAATACAGTGGTCGGTCACGTTCATCTGCGCGTCGGCAACGCGCAGGATGCGGAAACCTTCTGGCATCAGCAGCTTGGCTTTGACACTGTTCAAACCTATGGCGACAAGGCCGTGTTCCTGTCCACTGGCGGCTATCACCACCACATTGGTGCCAATGCCTGGCAGAGTTCAGGTGCTGGCTTGCGCGATAAAGATCGCACTGGTTTGGCATGGGTCGAATTGGAAGATACGCGTGGTGGTAATAACCACGTCTTTGAAGACCCATGGGGCAATGTGATCAATACGATCAAAAAGAGCGCCTGATTTGAATGTCAAAAAGCCCCATGTTTACAGAAACATGGGGCTTTTTTCGGATTCGTTTTATGAAGGCTTATGCTTCACCGAAAACCCGTTTGAAAATCGTATCGACGTGTTTCGTGTGATAGCCAAGATCGAACTTTTCGCGGATCTGTTCTTCGGAAAGCGCTGCACGAACTTCCTGATCAGCAAGCAATTCTTCGAGGAAGTCTGCACCCTGTTCCCAGACCTTCATGGCATTGCGCTGCACGAGGCGGTAGGAATCTTCACGCGATACGCCAGCCTGCGTGAGTGCCAGCAGAACGCGCTGCGAATGCACAAGACCACGGAACTTGTTCATGTTTTTGAGCATGTTTTCCGGATAGATCACCAGCTTTTCGACAACGCCAGCCAGACGGTTGAGCGCAAAGTCGAGGGTGATCGTGGTATCCGGGCCAATCGCACGCTCAACGCTTGAATGCGAAATATCGCGTTCATGCCAGAGAGCAACGTTTTCCATGGCAGGCACAACCGACATACGAACCAGACGGGCAAGGCCGGTCAGGTTTTCTGTCAGAACAGGGTTGCGCTTGTGCGGCATTGCGGAAGAGCCTTTCTGGCCGGGCGAGAAGAATTCTTCCGCTTCCAGAACTTCCGTGCGCTGCATGTGGCGGATTTCGATGGCGACGTTCTCAATCGACGAGGCAATAACGCCGAGTGTTGCAAAGAACATGGCGTGACGGTCGCGCGGGATAACCTGCGTTGAAACTGGCTCTGCTTCAAGACCAAGCTTTTCACAGACATATTCTTCAACGCGCGGGTCGATATTGGCGAAGGTGCCAACAGCGCCCGATACAGCACCGGTCGCGATTTCCGCGCGTGCTGCAACGAGGCGTGCACGGTTGCGCACCATTTCGGCGTAGAACCGGGCGAAAGTCAGTCCCATTGTGGTCGGTTCGGCATGAATGCCATGGCTGCGGCCAATACGAACGGTATCCTTATGCTCGAATGCGCGCTTTTTAAGCGCTGCCAGCACACGGTCCATGTCTGCGAGAAGCAGGTCAGCGGCACGAACGAGCTGCACATTAAGCGTTGTGTCGAGCACGTCCGACGAGGTCATGCCCTGATGCACGAAACGGCTGTCTGGACCGATGAATTCAGCGAGATGCGTGAGGAACGCGATGACGTCGTGCTTGGTGACGGCTTCGATCTCGTCGATGCGCGCAACGTCGAACTTGGCGGCATCACCCTTTTCCCAGATGGTCTTTGCAGCTTCCTTCGGGATGACGCCCAGTTCAGCAAGCGCTTCGCAGGCATAGGCTTCGATCTCGAACCAGATGCGAAACTTTGTTTCGGGAGACCAGATGGCGACCATTTCTGGTCGGGAATAGCGCGGGATCATGGGCATATCCTGTTTTGGCGGCCCGTCTGCTGGGCTGCAGGTATTTAGAGGGAATACGCGGTGTTTAGCAGAGCGTAAGGCTCTGCTCAACGCATTCCACCGGAAAAGTGGCTTGTTTAGCGTGCTGCTTCTGCGGCTGCGCGAATGGATTTGATGTTGGCGGCATAGCTCTCGACTGAGTTGCCTTTATAAACAGCAGAACCGGCGACAAGAATATTGGCGCCGGCCGCAACGACCAAACCGGCAGTGTCTGGCGTAATTCCGCCGTCAACTTCAATATTAATCGGGCGGTCGCCAATCATCTCGCGCACGCGTTTGATCTTATCGAGCATCGGCGCAATGAATTTCTGGCCGCCAAAGCCCGGATTAACAGTCATGACAAGTACGAGATCAACATCATCAATGACGTTGGTCAATGCTTCGACAGGGGTAGCGGGATTGAGCGCCAGACCGGATTTCTTGCCCAAAGCGCGGATGTTCTGGAGTGAGCGGTGCGTATGCGCGCCAGCTTCGGCATGAACCGTGATCAGGTCACAGCCTGCATCGGCAAAAGCTTCAAGATAGGGATCGCAAGGCGCGATCATTAGATGCGTGTCGAAGAAAGCCGGCGTGCGCGGGCGAATTGCTTTCACCACCTGTGGGCCAAACGTAATATTCGGTACAAAATGCCCATCCATGACGTCGATATGAATCCAGTCGGCACCGGCTTCAAGCACGGCATCGACTTCTTCTCCCAGACGCGCAAAGTCGGCGGATAAAATGGATGGGGCGATAGCGATAGGACGCATGGTTGTCTCCCTTGGCAAACACTTGCCTTATTCAAACAAAAAAGCGTCCGACCTTTGCTGGCCGAACGCAGATATTGATTTCTAGCCCCAGCGCTTGTGGAACCACATCCACTGGCCAGGATATTCACGCACCCAGCCTTCAACCGTATCGTTGAGAAGTTGCGCGGTCGCGGCGATATCGATCTCACCCTTTTCATCGCGCGGCAGTTCCATGCGCTCTTTTAGCTCAAGCCGGTATCGCCCGCCGGGCAGGCGAATGCAGCGCGCCGGATAGACGTCGCAATCATACTGACGCGCGAGCTTTGCGAGCAACGGATTGGTCTTAACCGGACGGTTGAAGAAGGTCGAGGGAACTCCGCGCTGGAACTTCTGATCCACCAGCATACCGACATTGCCATCAGCATCCAGAACGCGCGCCAGCGACCACGCGGCGCCGGCCTTTGATGGCACCAGATGCCCCATATTGGTCTTACGTGCTTTGAGAACGGTCTTGGCAATATAGGGATTGTTCGGCGGGCGGAAGAGGGCGGTTACATCCAGACCGAACGTACCGGCGCAGATCGGCAGAAGCTCGAAATTGCCGGTATGTGCGGTGAAGAAGATGTGCGGCTTTGTCTCGTCACGCAGACGTTCGAAAATCGGAATGCCGTCAACTTCAATTAGTCCGGGTTCTGTAGCGTTCGGATCAAAATCGAAGATCGCATCGAGAAAGATATATTCCGCGAAAAGACGCGCCATCGAATCCCACATTTCGACGGCGATCTTTTCGATTTCAGCATCGCTCTTCTCAGGATAGGCATGACGCAGATTGTTGGTCGCGACCTTATGCCGTGGTGTGAGTGGGCCTACTTTGCGCGCAAACCATGCAGAAAAGCGGATTGCGCTTTTCGCAGGCAGGAGACGCAGCAGAGCCAGCGCGATAAAGACGGCCTGCGCCCAAAGCCAGTAGTTAAACTGCTTGAGCTTTCGTGACCACTTGAAGAGAAGAAGCTTAATCTTGAACATTCAGGCCTAGTCGATCTGCAAAACGATCTTGCCAAACACGTCACGGCCTTCCATGCGCTTCAGTGCAGTGCCAATATCATCAAAGCCGACAATGGTGTCGATAACCGGATGAACAACGCCCTGTGCCATTTTCTGCATCGCATCAGCCATGTTTTCCATGCGGCAACCGAATGAGCCGAGGATTTTAAGCTGCTGCTGGAAAAGCTGCATCAGGTTCATATTGGTCGAAACGCCGGAGGTCGAACCACAGGTCACGAGACGTGCGCCGCGCTTCATGCAGAGCATTGAGCCTGCCCATGTGTCGGCACCGACATGTTCGAACACAACATCAACGCCCTTTTTCTTGGTGAGCTTGCGCACAACACCTTCAAAGCGATCCACGCGATAATTGATGACATGATCGGCACCGAGTGCCTTGGCCTTCTCGATCTTGTCGTCCGAGCCAACGGTGGTAATGACTGTGCAGCCCATCTTCTTGGCAAGCTGAATGGCAGCCGTACCGATACCGGAACCACCGGCCTGAACCAGAACGGTTTCACCCGGCTGGAGCTTCGCATTGTCAAACAGCATATGCTCGACCGTACCAAAGGTAACAGGAGCAACAGCCGCACCAATGGCATCAACGCCGGGAGGCGCCGCAACCAGCAAACGTGCTGGCAGATTGACAGCTTCACAGGCAAAGCCATCAAGATGGAAGCCATGAACGCCGCCCACATGTTTACAAAGATTGTCGCGACCTTCGCGGCAGGCCTTGCAAAGACCACAGGTGCGCGCACCATAGATCGAAACAAGCTGACCCGGCAGAACATTGGATACGCCGGGGCCGATTGCATCGACGACGCCGGAAGCTTCCGCACCGATCACCAGAGGCATCTTGCGCTTGGCAAATGCCATGCCGCGCCAGCCCCATACGTCAATATGGTTGAGTGCGACGGCCTTGATACGGACTGTCACTTCACCATTGCCGGGGGCAGGTGGCGGAGCAATATCGGTCATTTCAAGACGACGATCGTCGAGAAGCTGCAAGGCGCGCATGAATTTATCCTTTTCAAGACATAATCCCGGAAAGCGATCTGCTGACCGGGATTACCGAGAATACATAACTTTGGACCCGATTAATTCGGATTTGCTGTCAATACAAGGCTAGTATTCTGTCCGCCAAAGCCAAATGAGTTGGAAAGCACGGTAGAAACCTGTGCGTCGCGCTTCACATTTGGCACCACATCCAGCGGAATTGCCGGATCTGGGTTGTCGTAATTGATGGTTGGAGGCAAGGTGCCTGTCTGAATTGTCAGCAATGAGAATACCGCTTCAATCGCACCGGCAGCGGTCAGCGTGTGGCCGATCATCGACTTGTTCGATGAAACAGGGATCGAAGAGAGCCGGTCGCCAAACACAGTTGAAAGCGCAAGATATTCCATCTTGTCGTTCTCAGGTGTGGAAGTGCCATGTGCATTGACATAGGAAAGCTGATCTTCGGTAAGGCCTGCATCACTAAGTGCGGCACGCACTGTACCAATTGCAGGTGAAGCGTCCGGCTTTGAGCGGGTGCGGTGGAAGTCATCAGCCTTTTCGCCACAACCGGCAAGAATGCCAAGCACCTTCGCGCCACGCGCAAGCGCGCTTTCAAGCGATTCCATGACCAGAGCACCAGAGCCTTCGGCCATGGCAAAACCATCACGGTCTTTGGAGAAAGGCTTGGATGCCTTTTCCGGCTTGTCGTTCTGTGTGGACAATGCCGAGAGCAGCGAAAAGCGAATGAGCGATTCAGCCGATACCGAACCATCTGTGCCAATCGAAAGAACACGGTTACTTTCGCCACGACGAATGGCCTCAACGCCGAGCTGAATTGCGGTTGCACCTGAAGCGCAGGCGGTCGAGAGTGTTACCGGCAGACCGCGTGTGCCAAAAGCTTCCGACAGGCGTTCTGCTATATAGCCGAACTGTGTTGTATTGAAGAGCTCATCCTGACGTGTACGACGGCAGGCTTCAAGCAGAAGCTGATAGCTTGCCGGGCCTTCATCCTTGATGCTGGCATCCAGTGCAAAGCGGCTCTTCCAATCGAGCTCAACGGGAGGGGCTGCAAGGAAAAGCGGGCCGCCAAAATTGGTAACTGAAAGACCTGACTGGGCGAGGGCTTCTTCACCGGCAAGACGCGCCAGCGCCTCAGACAGCGCGGACGAGCCAATATTGCTTTCAGGAAGAAAATCCACCGTGCCGGAAAAGCGCGTTTTCAGGCTTTCTGTCGGAAAACGGCTGATTTCATGAATGCCCGAGCGTCCACCGGTAAGCGAGGCCCAGTTGTCTTCCTTGCCCTGTCCGAGCGAAGAAACAACGCCTGCACCCGTGATGGCAACAATGGGACGGCCGAGATGGTCTGTATATTTGGTCATCTTATGCTCTCACCAGCTTTGCGGCACCTTCAGCGCGTGTTGCACCGATGGTGGTGACAATGGCTTCACTGATTGTTCCATCAATGGCTTTTTCAGCTGCGCTTGATGGTGTGAAAGCCTCACCTTTCCAGACAGAAATCGCTCCAAGCGCCAGCGCCAGTGGAAACTGTGCTTCACGCAAATGACCGGTCAGACCGGCAATCCCGCGATAGGCGGCATTGATGCCTTCAAGTGCTGCCTTTTCACCGGTTGTTGCAGCATGCGCGCCGGAAGCACCCGAAACCACATATTGAGGCTCTTTGCCGCCATTGGCCGCAATCACAAGATCGCGAATTGCGTTTGTAAGATCGGCAGTATCGCGGCGGATTTGCTCGCTTTCAATGCTTGCAATCTCGGCATAGGCACGTGCACCGCGCTTTTGCGCGTGTTCAGCGCTTTCGAGCACCAGAAACACGCCGCCAGAGCCGGAAATCATGCCGCCACCGGCTGAACCTTCACGCTCCCAGAGCGGTGCCCAACCATCATGCTTGAGCAAACCGCCAAGCTCGTGGCCGAGAATCATATCGAAATGTTCAGCATTATAAGAGCCGCCGACCAACGCATGCGTGCTCTGTCCTGAACGAATGCGGGCAGCCGCTGTTTCAATAGCCGAAATACCCGAACCTTCCTCGCCCATGAAGGTGCGCGAAGAACCGGTGACTTTGTGAACGATGGAGATATTGCCCGCCAGCAGGTTGGAAAGCTGGGCAAGAAACAGGGTAGGGCGCAACTCTGTCGAGAGCTTCTCGTTGAGCATCTCACCGCGATTATTGCTGATGCGTCCTTCTTCGAGAATTTGCATATCGACAGTAATGTCGCGTTCACCACCACCGGCTCCCACGATCATGTCCATGCTGGCGCAAAGGGCTTCGTTGTCCTTGATACCGGCATCTTCGAGCGCAAGGCCTGCCGCATAGGTGCCGAGCCGCTGCCATGTTTCCATCTGGCGCTGGTCGCCACGCTTGGGTATCTGCAACCCCCAATCGACTTCACCAAGCGGATGAACTGTATAGGGCGCAAAGGCTTGCTTTTCGAGGCGCGGTTGAGAACCTGACGTTGAAAAAGCGTTCCAATGCGCATCCAGCCCTTCGCCGAGCGAGGAGATGATGCCAATACCGGTAATGACGACTTTATTGCTTTGCATGGTTCGGCCTGCCCGTAAATGCTGCGCTTGATCCTGAAACGGAATCAGGGCGAACAGGGATGTTCACCCTTTTTAACGCATCCCGAAAAGTGTGAAACGGTTTTCGGATAAGATGCGCGTTAAAAATAAGTTAGAGCGCCAATCTGATTTTATCAGATCGAAGGCGCTCTAATACCGTCAGCTTGCGTGGCTGTTCAGCCCTTCTTGGCTGCAACCAGCTCGTCAATCTTGGCGCAGAGGTTTTTCAGAACGAAGTATTCTTCGGTCGGAGCCTTACCTTCGTTAACTTCCTGCGTCCACTGTTCAAGCGGAATCTTGATGCCGAATTCTTTGTCGATAGCGAATACGATGTCGAGGAAGTCGAGGCTGTCGATGCCAAGATCATCAATGGTATGGCTATCGGGCGTGATGGTGTCACGGTCGATTTCGCTTGTTTCGGCAATGATGTCGGCGACTTTGTCAAAAGTAGAGGACAAGTTTCGATTCCTTTATTCTTGGCGATGCCACAACAGGCATGCGTCTGAGTATCTGCGCGTATCTAGCGTTTTTCCGATGATAGGGAAAGTCATAATAGTTCCACGATCACCGGCATTTCGCTGGACTTTGATTGCGCATATAAGGTGCACAATGCGCCAAGCGCAACATAAAGCCCATTACAAAAAATTGAAATGTCCTTCGGAGGGGGCTTGTTCAGGGTTCATTCCTGATCCGCTTGATGAAGTACCAAAGGCCAATGGCGGTGCATGCAAGCATGATGATTGCGAGCGCATATTGCACCGGTCCATTGCCGGATGCGATTGCCGCAAGGCCTGATATTGCGCTGCCCAAAGTGCCGAGCGCTTCTGGATGTTTGAGCGCGGTACTGATGGCTGTATCGCTTTGACGGGCTTTCGGTAGCGGGTCAGCATTTGGCTGGGCGGGTTCGGTGGCAGGGGGCGTTGCGGCCAATGCAAGCGCGCGTGAGCGCACCCGCTCCACCCGCGCCAGCCAGCCATTGCCAAAGGTTGCAGCCGTGGAAAGTCCCTTGAGCCACGCTGCGCGTGCATCGCAGAGTGCATTGATAATGACTTCTGGAGGATAATTGGAAACTGCTGCAATGGTTTGTGCGCCGATTACAGCATCTTCTGGTTGATTGACGATTCCTTGCAGTGTTTTTGCAGCCCGCCCCGGACCGGAGTTCACCGCAAAATCAAACACGGCATAGTCGACCCCCGATGGCAGCTTGTCGCCGTCAACCTTGTTCCAGAATTGCTGTTGATAGATTTTTGTTGCTTCTGCCGGAGAAAGTTTCTCAACATCCAGTTTAGAGACAGGGTGCCCCTTCCATGCAGACAGTGTTGCTATGGTAATTCCCATGTTGGTCGCCCCGCCGGGATCGCGGGGATCATCTGCATATCCGCCTTCTTCACTGAAAATATAGGGCATAATATTTTTGAAATTTTCTTTCATCGCTAAAACCCCTAATTTAGTTAATAATATTAAATCAATACTTGTTATATATTTATATTACGCTGAAATTTGACAAAATAATATTAACTTATGTTTTCCGGGTCTTGCTGGGCGGTTTTAATAATCGGTGTTCCCTCTTGCGTCATCTTCACGATGCGGATTTGATGCAGCTTTCGAAAACACATCAAAATGGGCGAGCACAGTGACATCGGAAATTTTTGGATATGCACCGGACGGGCAGGCGGTTTATCGGATGACCATTGCCAATGGTCCGCTTGAGGCAAAGATTATCACATGGGGCGCAGCCATTCAGGACCTGCGCATGGAAGGGCACGATGCGCCGTTGGTTATAGGCTATCGTGACTTTGCCGATTATCCTGAACACTCGCCGCATCTGGGCGCAATTGCGGGCCGCTTTTCCAATCGCATTCGCAATGCTCATTTTGAGATTGATGGTAAAGGCTACGATGTCGAGCCGAACTTTCAGGGTATGCATAATCTCCACGGCGGAAGTCATGGTCTTGGCAACCGGGTCTGGAAGGTTACAGGCTCTGGCTCAGATTTCGTGACGCTTGCAACGATCGCAGCCGATGGTGAGATGGGTTTTCCGGGCAATCTGAAGGTAAGTTGCACTTATATGCTCAATGCACACGGCACGCTGATTGTCCGCCTTGAAGCCGTCACTGACCAGCCAACCCCCTGTAGCCTTCTCCATCACAGTTATTTCAATCTCGATGATGGTGGCGAGGGTGATATTCTTGATCATCAGCTTAAGATCGAAGCCGAGGCCTATATGCCCGTTGATGAAGCGCTGATACCGGATGGCCGCATTCTGCCGGTCAAAGACACGCCCTATGATTTCCGGGAATTTCGTCCGATTCGGTTTAATGAAAACGGCAAGCAACTCGAATATGACAACAATTTCTGCTTAACAGCTGCGCGCGGACCGTTGCGCCCTTGCGCTTCCGTCAAGGGCGCGCGTTCTGGCATTCGTCTTGATATTGCGACCACAGAGCCTGGTGTTCAGTTCTATGCGGGCAATACAATGGCCAATGACTGCATTGGCCTGACAGGTAAGCCCTACGGCAAACATGCGGGCTTCTGCCTTGAGCCACAGCTGTGGCCTGGCTCGCTGGAATATTCTTATGTGCCGCAGTCGATCCTGCATCCGGGCGAGGTATACGCCCAGATGAGCCATTTCACATTTACGCGTGACTGATTTCGCTAAGATACGCGGCGCGCGCTGCTTCCATTGGAGCGAGTGCGCCGCGAATTTCAACAACACGGGCAGCAACCGCATGGGCTTTTCGCGCAGCCTCAACGGGTGGCAGGCCCTCAAGACGTGCGGCAAGATAGCCGCCGTTAAAACTGTCGCCGGCCCCTGTCGTATCAACTGCATTGGCCTTGACGGCAGGCACAAGGGCCTGTTTGCCGTCAGCGATAATAAGCGCAGGCTCGGTGCCGTCTTTCACAACGATTTCCTTCACACCCAGGCCGATAAGCCGATCTGCACAGGCTTGCGCAGTTTCGTCGCCAAACAACGCCTGCTCATCCGGAAAGGTCGGCAGCGCAATATCGGCGATCTGCATCGCCGCGCTGATAATTTTTTTGGCGGCTTCGCGGTCTGGCCAAAGCTGATGACGGAAATTGGGATCAAAAGCGATAAGCGCGCCATTTGCACGGCACTCGCGCAAAATATCGAACAATGTTTCGCGGTGCTCAGGAAACACAATGCCAACCGAAATACCGGAAAAATAGATCATATCACGATTGGCGAGGCTTAATCTCAGCGCATTCTCATCGCTTGCGAGGCGCTTTGCTGCGGCGTCACTGCGCCAATAGGTGAAGGAGCGTTCGGCACCGTTCAGGGTAATTGCGTAAAGACCCGGATGAACGCCCTTGATGACAGGGCTGTGGGCAATACCAATGCCATTGGAGGTGAGAAAGTCGCGCTGCTTTTTTGAGAACTCGTCTTCGCCAAACGCAGTAACATACTCTACAGGAAAGGCCTGATCCGTGAGTGCGCGCGCATACCAGGCCGTATTGAGCGTATCACCCGCATATCCCATGCGCCATTGATCGTCACCATTGCCTGAAAGCTCGATCATGCACTCACCGATCGACGCAAAACCACCCATAGTCATCTCCTAATTTTATCCGGGACTACGCCTATACGAATTTGTCAGGATGTAAAATATTGATGTGATCTTCCTTTATCGACTTGCCACATTCGGCGTGTAACGATCCCGGCAAAAGAGGAATCACGATGCGTTACGCAATCTATTTTACGCCGCCGTCGGGTGATGCGCTTCTGAAAGTCGCGGCAAACTGGCTGGGGCGCAGTGCATTTAGTGGAGAGGCGGTTAAGGTTCCGGCGATTCGCACACTCGCAGCCGAAGATATCGCCGCGTTGACCGAAGAGCCGCGCCGTTATGGCTTTCACGCAACGCTCAAGGCGCCGTTCAGGCTGGATACAGCTTATAATGAAAGCGATTTGCTTTCGGCCCTGATGTATTTTGCATCGTCGAGCCGGCCATTCATGATTCCACGCCTGCGAGTACAGGGTATAGGTCCATTCTTTGCGCTGGTGCCGGAAGAGCCGGTTGCGGAGCTTAATCAGCTTGCCAATGATGTTGTTGTCTCGTTTGACCGTTTTCGTGCGCCTCTGCGTGATTCCGAAATTGCAAAGCGCCGTCCCGAGCGCTTAAGCGAAGCGCAGCGTCAAAATCTTGATCGCTGGGGGTACCCATATGTTTTCGATGAGTTTCGTTTTCATATGACGCTCACCGGATCGGTGGAAGAAAAACAGCGCCCACATGTCGAGCGCGTGCTTGATGATTTTTTCGCACCTGTTCTGGACGATGCGGTGGAGGTTGCCAATCTTGCTTTGTTTGTTGAATCGGAAAAAGGTGCACCTTTTGAGATTCATTCGCTACATCCGATGACCGGTGGTAATAAGATTCCCAAACGGTCCTCGCGGGCTGTGGGGAGGCCTTAAGGGATGACGACGGAATTAATTCTGAAAAATGCAAGCATCGTGCTGCCGGATGAGGTTATCCGCGGCACGGTGAAAATCGTTGATGGAATCATTGCTGATGTTGCGTCTGGCTCGACTGTGTCTGGTAAAGACATGGAGGGAGATTATCTGACGCCGGGGTTGGTGGAATTACACACCGACCATCTTGAAGGGCATTATGCGCCGCGTCCGAAAGTGCGCTGGAATCCGATTGCGGCCGTTCAGGCACATGATGCGCAGATTGCGGCTTCGGGTATTACCACGGTTTTTGACGCTCTTCGTATTGGCTTTGATGAAGAAGCGCAGACCGGTATTGATGATATGCGCAAGCTATCATCAGCCATCGCCGAAGGGCGCGAGGCAGGACGGCTGCGCGCAGACCATTTTCTGCATTTGCGTTGTGAGGTTTCGGCTCCTGATTGCCGTAGCGCTTTTGAACGGTTTGGTGAACATCCGCTGGTCCGACTGGTGTCATTGATGGATCACGCGCCGGGACAGCGCCAGTTTACGGATTTAGAGACCTATAAGCTTTACTACATGAGCAAGCTTAGGGTCTCGGAAGAAGAATTTATCCGCTATTGCGAAAAGCGTATGGGGCAGTCACAACAGCATTCGGTATCAAACCGAACGGCCATTGCGAGTGCTTGTAATGCACGTGGAATTGTTCTTGCCAGCCATGATGATGCAACAGTGGATCATGTTATGGAAGCAAAGACACAGGGCATTCGCGTTGCAGAATTTCCGACCACGCATATGGCTGCGCAAGCCTCGAAAGAGGCGGGGATGTCGGTTCTGATGGGCGCGCCCAATGTCGTGCGTGGTGGCTCGCATTCTGGCAATGTTTCGGCCCGTGAACTTGCGAAAGCAGGGCATCTTGACATTATTTCGTCAGATTACATTCCGGCAAGCATGATGCAGGCGGCATTTTTTATGGCTGAGGTGATGGATGAGATCACCCTGCCGCAGGCGATTAAACTTGTCTCAGCCAATCCGGCAAAGGCCGCAGGTCTTGATGATCGCGGAGAAATCGCGATTGGCAAGCGTGGCGATCTGGTTCGTGTGCAGATTGCCGAACATGTACCGATTATCCGCACCGTCTGGCGTGAAGGACGGCGCGTGATTTAACGCGCGCCGTTTTTAATATTAAGCAGCAGCATCAGCAAGAGAGAGAAGGCCGGTATCGCCGTCTACCGAAAGCTTCAACTCGTGATAGCTGTTGATGCTTCTATGTGACGTCTTTGGTGAATGCGGATGTGTTGCTGTCACCACCACAACGCTTGCCCCTGCCGTTTCGCCTGCAACAATACCGGCGGGCGCATCCTCGAAGACCAGACAATTATGCGGGTCAAAACCAAGGCGCTTTGCACCAAGCTGGAAACATTCCGGGCTTGGTTTCCCCCGTTCGACGTCTTCCGCAGACACAATTGTCTTGGGCATCGGCAATCCGGCAGCTTGAAGGCGACGACGTGCAAGCTCGATCGGTGCGGATGTCACAATTGCCCAGCGGTCTTCGGGAAGCGAGTTAACAAAATCCAGCGCACCTTCAATGGCGACGATCCCATCGAGATCAGCCATTTCGGCATCAAGCAGAATTTTGGCTTCTGTATCGGGATCAAGATGCGGCAAACCAAGCCTGCGCACCGTATCGACCGCACGAACACCATGAATGGTTGGAACAAAAGTGACCGGATCAATGCCATGGCGGATAGCCCATTGTCCCCAGACGCGTTCTGTTGCCGCTATTGAACTTAGAACAGTACCATCCATATCAAACAGAAAAGCATCGAAGGTTTTATTGAAGGGGGACAGGTCGGTCAAAACGGGGCCTCGAATTTTCATGGTCAGAATCGTGTATGATGATCTTAGAGCGCATCCCTAAAAGTGTGAAACGCTTTTCGGATAAGATGGCCGCCCCGGCAACTTGATCATTGGCAGCATTTGTGGCTTTTTGCGCCACTTGAAGCGGGGCATTTTATATGAAGCCAGCAAGCTTGCATGAATCGCATTCTCAGGATTATTGTTTAAATGACTGATATTAAAAATAAAAATCACAATTATCCTGATCACCGGTTCTCCGTAGCACCTATGCTCGACTGGTCCGACAGGCATTGTCGTTATTTTCATCGGCTGTTTTCAAAGCGCGCGCTGCTCTATACCGAGATGGTTGTGGCCGATGCGGCCATTCATGGACCGCGCGAGCGTCTTATGGGTTTTGATAACACGGAGCACCCGATTGCGCTCCAGCTTGGCGGCTCCGATCCGGTCAAGTTGCAGGAAGCAGCACGGATTGGTGCGGGCTTTGGCTATGATGAAATCAATCTGAATGTCGGTTGCCCGTCTGATCGCGTTCAATCAGGAACTTTTGGCGCCTGTCTGATGCAAACACCGGATGTGGTTGCGCGCTGCGTCGCGGCCATGAAAGAAGCCGTTTCCGTGCCGGTGACTGTTAAAAGCCGGATCGGGGTCGATGATCAGGACCCGGAAGAAGCCCTTGATGCATTGGCCGATCAGGCTCTTGAAGCTGGTGCTGACGCGCTCTGGGTTCATGCGCGCAAAGCCTGGCTGAAAGGTTTGTCACCGAAGGAAAACCGCGATATTCCACCGCTTGATTATGATCGCGTCTATCGTTTGAAGCAACGCCTTGCTACGTCCTTCATTGGTATCAATGGGGGGGTCGGCTCTCTGCAGGAGGCCGTTGCGCATCGTGATCATGTCGATGGCATTATGCTGGGACGTGCCGCCTATCACAATCCGGCCATTCTCGCTGATGTTGATCATCTCATGTATGGCGATGACGAAAAGCCAACCGATATGGCTGAAATCATCGAAGCAATGTGCGCCTATATCGACAGGCATATTGCAGATGGCGGCAGGCTTTCCCATATCAGCCGCCACATGGTCGGCCTGTTTATGGGGCAACCTGGTGCACGCCGTTGGCGCCAGATATTGTCAACGGACGCGTCCAAGCCCGGTGCAAACAGTAATGTGCTGCGTCAGGCCTATGCCTCCGTCATGGAAGCCAGTGCGGAAGCAGCCTGACTTAATCCATCATGATCAACTGATCGCCGCGAACGCTGAATCCGCCCAGTGTTTGAAGGAAGTTCATACCGAGCAAGCTGCCGGTTATCAGGCCTTCCTGCGTGACCATGGCGCGAATATTGTGCCGCTCAATATCGCCAATCTGCAATGTCGCAATGGTTATGCTGGCGGCTGTCGCTCTGCCATTGGCCGTATTAATCGGCACGTTATAGGAAAGCGATGAGGTGTCTATGCCTGCGCGCTCGGCGTCTTGTTTTGAAAGCACAACGGACGATGCGCCGGTATCGACGAGGAAATGCACACGCGCATCATTGACGCGACCATTCACCTCAAAATGACCGTTGGACGATTTTGCGAGCGTGACTGTGAGCGAGCCATCGGCGGCGCGCCCTGAAATCGGGCTGCCGGGAATAAGCCCGGCGGTGATGCGGCTTCCGACATCCTGAAGCTCGTAGCGATATTGATAGGCGGCAACCAGAGCAAGAATGATGACGGCCCAAACGGCCATATTGCGCGCGAAATCGCTGAGTTTGATACCGGAGCCCAATATGCCTGCCGCAAGCACGACGCCCCAAATACCCATATAGGCAGCCTGACCAAATGCATCATTGGCAAGGCCGAGCGTTGTGCCGCTATCATTGTTTGCCATCAGCAGCAGAATAACAACTGCAATGGCTGCAATCACGATCCAGAACAAACGCCCCATCAGTCTTCTTTCTTTTCCAGTTTTTCACGCCGTGCCGGTAACAGCGCCATGATCGCCTTTCGTTCGTCCTGCTTCATAGCGGACCAACCGGCAATTTCATCAAGGGTGCGTGCGCAACCGAGGCACAAACCGCTTTCGCTGTCTATCACGCAGACGAGCACACATGGAGATTCGATCGCTTCTGCACTCATGGGATCAATGTGGTTTCATCAAAGCGAGATAACAAGGCCAAGCAATATGGTGAGCACACATATCTGCTGTGCTGCGCCCAGCGTATCGCCGGTTTGTCCGCCAATTCTGGCAACGCAGAGCCTTGCAAAGCCAAAAAGCACCACACCGCTGATAACCAGTGCTTTGATAAAGCCGGAAACGCCGACGGAAGCAACGACAGTCACCAATAATAATACCAGACCAATCAAGCAGGCGCAGACAAGTGTTTCCCAGTTTGGTCGCCCCAGATTGTCGGCAAGGCCTCCGGGACGGGCAGAGGGAAGGCCGTGCCAAAGTGTGAGCATTGCAGCACGACTTGCAGCTTCCACACCAATTAAGGCCAGTGCCGCAGAACACGCACCCGCGCGATCGATGATTGCAGCCAGCAGCGCGACCTTGATACCCGTTGAGATAATGAGAGCAAGTGCTGCAAACGTGCCAATGCGGGAATCTTTCATAATTGCCAAGCGCCGCTCTGGCGTGGATGCGCCAAAAAATCCGTCGGCAGTGTCTCCGAGACCATCTTCATGCAGTGCGCCGGTCATAGCGGCGAGTATACCGACTGCGATAAAACCTGACACAATTGATGGCAGGGTGAGATAATCGGATATGAGCAGCCCTATGCCAGCCAGAACTCCAAGAACAGCACCGGCAAGTGGAAAAGCGCGCGCACTTGTTTTTAGCGAATCGCTTCCATCTTCAAACCAGCCATCGGGCAGCGGCAAGCGGCTCAGAAACCCGAGAGACCGAATTGTGTCGCTTAACAAGCTTTTCTTGTGCAACTGCTTGCTCCCGAAAGGAATAATTGCAGCCATTGAGGCATGGCGCAAAGAGGTGATTTGAAAAATTGCGTAAGTGCTTATAGGACGAGCACAACGATATTGCATCCTCCATTGATTGATTGGACCAGACGATATGAGCGCCAGTGGCCTTCCTTTTGACGATTTCCGAGAACTTATCCGCAATCTTCCGGGACCTGATCTTGATGCGGAAGCGGCTGTACGTGCGCGAGAAGTGACATTGACCAAGCCAGCAGGCTCGCTCGGACAGCTTGAAGAGATCGTCGCATGGCTTGCAGCATGGACCGGCAAGTCAACGCCGCAAATCAACCGGCCGCTGGTTGCTGTTTTTGCAGGCAATCATGGTGTGACGGAAAAGAATATCACGCCTTTTCCATCAAGCGTGACCGCGCAGATGGTTGAGAATTTCGCCGCCGGTGGCGCTGCAATCAATCAGATATGCATTGCTTATGATCTGGGCCTTAAGGTTTTCGATCTGGCGCTGGAACATCCCACTGCTGACATCACCGAAGAGGCAGCCATGGACGAGCGCACCTGCGCGGCCACCATGGCGTTCGGTATGGAAGGCATTGCGGGCGGCACCGATCTTCTGTGCATCGGCGAAATGGGAATCGGAAACACGACCATTGCCGCAGCCATTGCGCTGGCGCTGTTTGGTGGCGAAGCTGAAGACTGGGTTGGTCCGGGCACAGGATCAACAGGCGAGCTTCTTGAGCGCAAACTTGCCGCCGTGCGTAAAGCGGTCGCACTGCACGAGGCCCATATAAAAGATCCGCTGGAAGTGCTGCGCCGTCTGGGTGGCCGTGAACTTGCGGCTATGGCCGGTGCAATCCTTGCGGCGCGCATGGAGAAAATTCCGGTCATCGTCGATGGTTTTGTGGCAAGTGCTGCTGCAGCAGTCCTTTATGCGGCCAACCCTGTTGCCTTGGATCATTGCCTTTTCGGCCACGTATCTGCAGAGCCGGGCCACCGCCTGCTTCTCGAAAAAATGGGCAAAAAGCCGCTGCTCGATCTTGGCATGAGGTTGGGAGAGGGTACAGGTGCCGCATTGGCAGCCGGCATTGTAAAGGCCGCAGCGCTTTGCCATAGCGGCATGGCAACGTTTGAACAGGCAGGCGTTACCGCTGGTAAATAATACAAAAAAGCAACGGTGCTTGGCATGCAGCACCGTTGCTTTTTGATTGATTTTCAATCGCTTAATTGCTCTCTTTATCCAGAAGCATGTAATCAAGCGGCAATTCGGTTGTGTACTTGATCTGCTCCATTGCAAAAGACGAAGACACATCGCGAATTTCGATCTTGCTGATCAGCCGTTTGTAGAAAGCGTCATAGGCCGCAATATCCGGCACTGCCACACGCAGCAGATAATCGACATCACCGCTCATGCGATAGAACTCGATGACCTCCGGAAACTCCTGAACCACTTCCGAGAAGCGCTTGAGCCATTCATTGCTGTGCGAGCTGGTGCGAACGGAAACAAACACGGTGACCCGCGTATTGACCCGTATCGGGTCAAGAATGGCGACGCGGCGTTTGATAACACCATCTTCCTCAAGTTTTTGAATACGGCGCCAGCAAGGGGTCGTGGATAGGCCAACCTTCTTTGCGACATCAGCGACTGCCAGTGTTGCGTCTTGCTGCAATAAGCGCAGTATTTTTCTGTCTAGCCTGTCCATGCGTTTTTTATCCCGGTATTAGAAATTGTTTCCCGAACTGTCCGTGTAGGTAAAACTAATTACCTTATCGATTGTATTTGTCTAAACTTACAGGAAAGATATTCTATTGAGAATGCGGGTTATAAAAATTATTTTCCGGGATGAATGAGTTTGCGTATTTTTTGCTGAAGTACTGGTACGACATCGGTATCAAACCATGGATTGCGCTTGAGCCAGCCGCTGTTGCGCCATGAAGGATGTGGCAGTGGAAGCACGGTGCGCCCGGCAGCATTTGGCGTTTCCATAAAGTTGCGCCAGTTCTCCACGGTTTCGGTCAGGCTGGTTTTTCTCCATTCGGGCAAATGATAGGCAAGCGCGTATTGTCCGACAACGAGAATGAATTCGAGCTGCGGCATCGCAGCAAAAACGCGATCATGCCACGTCTGCCGACATTCGCGACGCGGCGGAAGATCGCCGCCATGCTTGTCATAGCCGGGAAAACAGAAGCCCATAGGCACGATTGCAAAAAGCGCAGGATCATAAAACTCCTCGCGCGTTGTGCCCAGCCATTGACGCAGGCGATCACCGGACGGATCATTGAAGGGCAGGGACGTGTTATGCACGCGAATGCCCGGAGCCTGCCCGCAGATCGCAATGCGCGCGGTATCCGAGATGATGCAGACCGGATTGGGCTCGTGTGGCAAAGGCGGCAGAAACAGAGGCGTGTCGCGGCAAATCCGGCAGTTTTTTATGGAATGGCTGAGTTGTTGCAACTGGTCCATGCAGACCATTCTACTCCCCTGGATCAGATGTTTAAAAAGCGGAAGATGATCTTCCTTATATAGTCAATCAATCCGCGTGTTCCATCAAACGCTGGCACATCATGGCTGGTTTCCGCTCCCGCATGTGGCTTTTGATGCGCCTTGCGCCATTGATCAGGCATTTCAAAACGACCAGCCCATATTCCGCGTTTGTGGCGCCGGGCTTCGGCTTCTTCAGTTCTGTAGTCGCCATAAGAAACAGCCCAGCCTTGTTCCACCATCCACTGGTTGAGATTGGCCTCACCGCGATAGCATCGGCCAAGAGTACGCCCAAATTTATCGAAGCCATGTTTCTCGCACCGAATCGCTGCTCCATCGGTTTTTGTGCGCAGCGCATTACGGGCGTCTCTGCCGCAAAAGTAGTCATGACCAGCAATCTGACAGCTTTGCTCCATCTCCGGTGCATCGATGCCCAGAAGGCGAATATGAGCCTTATTGAGAACGAGTGTATCGCCATCAATCACATAGACGCTGCCCGAGAGCGATTCCTGTGGCTGACGGTTGGCCGGAAGATATACAATGATTGCAATAAGCGTAAAAAAGATGAGCAAAGTTAAGAGGATACTGCGTATAGCGCACCCTCTCACTGGCTTCCTTCGCGGGTAGGGTCGCCTGTAGCTGCGCCATTTGCCGGTCATTTTTGATGCCCCCCGTCTCGTGCGGGATCATAACCCAAGTCCAGCGCCGGGCGAAATCGATCTAAATTTGCTCAAACAAAACATCGCAATTTATTGGGGATGAGAAGAGTCCGTTTGTGTTGATTCAGCAACAGTCTTTACCATTGCTTTAGGTTAGAAAGCAGGAAGGTGCTTTCTGCCCATTTCCCGCCACAAAGGCGCGTCACCGCTAAGGAAAGGCGAAAGTGAATAACGACTTCGGAAAGCTTTGGTTTCATCAGGACAGGAAGAAATGAGGAAAGACGCATTGTTTAACAACGATCCGTTTTCGGGCAGCGAAAAGACTGCACGGTCTTCCTATCTTTTTTTTGGTAAAGTTCGAGCTTTTTTCGGTCAAGATCAGGTCGCACTGTTGACGAAAAGACAGTGCAATTTGTCACTTATGTTTTCCACGTCCAACCATTGTGAAAGACCCGCGTTGTGATGCGTATTCGCAGTTTTTCATATCCCCTTATTGCCGCGGCACTTGGACTGGCGATTGCCTGTAACAGCGCACTGGCTTTTGACCTGAACGATGACTCTGAAAAGTCGCGGAGCCCGTTCGAACTCTTCAAGTTCGGTTTCTCTGCTTATAAGAGCGGTCACAAGGACGAAGCTATCAAAGCGCTGCGTTATGCTGCTGAACGCGGCCATCAGGGCGCGAAATGGAAGCTTGCGCGGATGTATGCCGATGGCGACGGCGTGGCTGAAAACGACTATGAAGCGTATCAGATTTTCGAAAAAATCGTCCGTGATGGCGCGGAGCCGGGTTCGGAGAACGAACCCTATGTCGCGGATGCGCTTGTTGCGCTTGCAGGCTATGTGAAGCGCGGCATTCCAGGTTCTCCAGTCAATGCCAACCCCAAGTTTGCACGTAATCTCTATGTGCAGGCTGCATCGAATTTTGGTGATCCGGCTGCGCAGTATGAACTGGGCAAGATGCTTCTTGATGGTGAGGGTGGAGAACCCAACCCAATGCAGGCCGCCCGCTGGTTCCAGCTTGCAGCCAAGAAGGGCAATGCAAGTGCGCAGGCAATGCTTGGCAATATGCTGTTTCAGGCTGGCAAGACCGTTCGTGGCCTTGCCCTGCTGACGGCTGCCTTTGAGCGCTGTTCGTCAGAAGATTGCTCGTGGATTCGCGATATGCAGGAGCAGGCTTTCTCGATCGCTGGTGAAGCGGATCGTCGCAATGCAATTGCGTTGTCCAGCAATATGACGGCCAAGGGCGATTTCTGATAAATTTAAATCGGCCTCATGATCAGAGTGCTAATGTAACCGTGACCGGAACATGATCTGACGGCTTTTCCCACGCGCGGACATGTTTTTCGATGTCAGTTGCAACGAAATGGTTCGCCGCTTCTGGCGACAGCATCAGATGATCGATGCGAATGCCGTTGTTTTTCTGCCATGCACCAGCCTGATAGTCCCAGAATGTATAGAGCCCCACATCATCGGTTGCCGCACGCACGGCTTCAGTAAAGCCCAGATTTTCAAGTCTGCGCAAAGCCTGGCGTGATTGCGGCTGAAACAGCGCGTCGCCTAACCATTGTTGCGGGTTTTGGGCGTCATAGGGTTCAGGGATCACGTTATAGTCGCCTGCAAGAATCAGCGGCTCTTCCAGCTCAAGCCTGCTCTTCGCCCAGTTTTCGAGGCGCTCCATCCATGAAAGCTTATAGGAAAATTTTTCCGTATCGATCGGATTGCCGTTGGGTAGATACAGCGAAACGACACGAAGAACGCCTTTATCAGTCGAAAAGACGGCTTCGATAAAGCGGGCCTGTTCGTCGCTTTCATCGCCGGGAAGGCCGCGATTGACCTCGTCAGGTGATTTTTTGGAAAGAATGGCAACGCCATTAAAGCCTTTCTGGCCATGCGTCTCGACATGATAGCCAAGCGCTTCAATCTCCAGTCGGGGAAACAGATCGTCCACCGACTTGATCTCCTGAAGACAGGCAATGTCAGGTGATGATTCCTTCAGCCAATGCTGGAGGTTTTCGATGCGCGCTTTGACGCCGTTAATGTTCCATGTCGCGATTTTCATGATCAAATGATTAGGCGCAAGAGACGGCGAGGGCAAGCGCTGCTCCCTCTCCATCACAGAATTTCGCCTTGGCTCGATAATTATTCAAATGCCATTTGTATTGCTGCTTTCGCGTTCCTATCTCCATAAAACCGTAGCTAAACAGGAGATTTGAATGTTCGACGCCAAAAAGCTTCTTGACCAATTTCTGGGGTCGCAAATACCGGGTACGTCAGGAAGTGTTCGTGACAAGGCAGGGCAGGTCACTGATCTCGCAAAGAAAAACCCCTTGGCTACGGGGGCAATTGCCGCGGCAATTTTGGGCACAAAAACCGGGCGCAAGCTTGCCGGTAATGTAGCGACTGCTGGCGGCATTGCAGCGATCGCCGGTCTTGGCTATCTCGCTTACAAAAATTATAAGTCAGGTCAGCAGCCGCAGGCAGCCGGGCAACCAGTGGCAAAAGAACCGGAATTACTTCCGCCACCGCCAGCCGATTCTCCGTTTCATCCGCAATCTCCCACAATGAGCAATAGTTTTGCACTCACACTCATTCAGGCGATGATTGCAGCCGCGAAGGCTGACGGTCATATCAATGATGCAGAGCGTGCCCGCATTATGGAAAAGGTGCAGATTTCTGGGCTCGACAACGAAGCGGAAGCTTTCTTTGAGAAAGAACTTGCCCAACCAGTCGATATTGATGCGCTGGTTGCAGCCGCACAGACCGAAGAACAGAAGGTTGAGCTTTACACCGCTTCCCGCTTGACCATTGATCCCGATAGCCGTGCAGAACGGGGATATCTGGACATGCTTGCCGGGCGCCTTGGTCTGCCGGATGCGCTGGTCGATCACATCGATGCGACCGTTTCATCCGTCAAAGCCTGATAAAGAAAAACCGGCTGCATAGAGCGGCCGGTTTCCCTTTTCAAATTATAGACCTGATCAGATCGCAAAGCTTGTTCCGCAGCCGCAGGATGCGGTGGCATTCGGATTGCGGATCTGAAACGATTGTCCCATCAGATCATCAACAAAGTCGATTTCCGATCCATCCATGTAAGGCACGGAAATGGAATCGATGAGCACCTTGGCACCAAGCTTTTCAATAACGATGTCATCGTCGGATTGATCATCTACAAGATCATATTTGTACGAGAAGCCGGAGCAGCCGCCGCCTTCGACCGAAACGCGAAGCGCAGTCTTGCCCGGTTCAGAACCGATAATTTTTGCGATCCGCTTGGCTGCGGATTCAGAAACGGTAATATCTGTCATCTGCCTTGTTCCGCTTGCAATTGCACTTGCCCAGTTGGAATTTTCGAAATTCACGACCAACGCATACTTGCCTTCATGTTTAGCTGATAGCTATGAACGCGAGGTGTGGAAGTCAATGTCTACCTGAATTTAGCGTAATCATATTACAGTGAGGAATGCATCGCAATGTCCCCGGAAGGAATTGGGTCACTTGACGGAATAGGCTTCGGTTATCGTGAACGAGCACCCTATGCCAGCAATCCGATTTTGAGCCGTGGACGCCTGGTGCCGGAGCCGGAAAGCGCCACACGAACGCCGTTTCAGCGCGATCGTGACCGAATCATACACTCAACCGCATTTCGCCGTCTCAAGCATAAAACGCAGGTCTTTATCGCGCATGAAGGCGATCATTACCGAACCCGCCTGACCCACACAATTGAAGTGGCGCAGATCGCGCGCGCGCTGGCACGTGCTTTGCGGCTGGATGAAGATCTCGCCGAAGCCGTAGCGCTCGTGCATGATTTTGGCCACACGCCTTTTGGACATACCGGCGAAGATGCCCTGAATGAGCGCATGAAGCCCTATAGCGGCTTTGATCACAATGCGCAGTCTTTGCGTATCGTGACCAAGCTTGAGCATCGTTATGCGGATTTTGACGGTTTGAACCTCTCATGGGAAACGCTGGAAGGGCTTGTCAAACACAATGGTCCGCTGATTGGTCCTTTTGCGAGCCATTCGGATGAACCGGTTCCGCTGCCAATTCTTGATTTCAATGCACGATATGATCTTGAATTGTCGCGCTTTGCGAGCCTTGAAGCACAATGCGCGGCAATCGCCGATGATATAGCCTATAATGCGCATGATATTGACGACGGTCTCCGCTCCGGTTTGCTGACGCTTTCAGGTTTAGACGAGGTGCCCCTGACCAGAAGGCTTCTGGATATCGTGAGAACCCGCTATCCGGGGCTTGATCCGGTACGCACAGGCCATGAGCTCGTGCGTCGGCAAATCACCGTCATGGTTGAGGATGTGATCGCTGAGTCGCAGCGCCGCATCGCAAGCGCCAATCCGCAGACGCTTGAAGATGTGCATGCCCAGCCATGTGCCCTTGTTGGCTTCTCGGAGACGATGCGGGATGAAGAAAAAGTCCTCAAGCGCTTCCTGTTCAAAAATCTGTATTTTCATGAAAGCGTCGTGGTGCGCAGACATGCAGCAGATAAAATCGTGCAGGATCTGTTTGATATTTGCTTCAATGATCCATCCATCATGCCTGCCGAGTGGCAATCGGGCTGTGAAACGCTTGATGAGGCGGGCAAGGCACGCCGTATTGCCGACTATCTCGCCGGCATGACTGACAATTATGCCGTGCGCGAACACCGACGATTGTTTGACCATACACCCGATTTAGCTTAATCGGGTCCTCACGAAGTGGGTTGTGGCGCTTAGATGCGTCAAAGTCTCCGCTATTTTTATGACGAGCCAACGCCGGAAACCGCAACAATTGCCGGACGGAAGCCTGACAGGACGAACCATGAATATCTTTGCAGATTTCGACGCACGTATCCAAAAAACGTTGCAAGATATTGATCTGAAAGCGAAAGATGGCGGCGAGCTTGATTTGTCGCGTATCAGCGTTGAACCTCCACGAGATGCGACGCATGGTGATATTGCAACCAATGCGGCCATGGTGCTTTCCAAGGCTGTCGGCCAGAATCCGCGCGAGCTTGCAACTGCAATCGCCGAAGCGCTGAAAGGTGACCCGGACGTTGCGACCGTCGATGTGGCGGGTCCAGGCTTTATCAATCTTCGCCTGAAAGATGTCTATTGGCAGCGCGAATTGGCCGCGATGCTGAATGAAGGAACGGACTTTGGACGTTCGAAGCTCGGCAATGGCACCAAGGTCAATGTCGAATATGTTTCGGCCAACCCGACAGGTCCGATGCATGTTGGCCATTGCCGTGGCGCGGTCGTCGGTGATGTGCTTGCAAATCTGCTTAAATTTGCAGGCTTCGACGTCACCAAGGAATACTACATCAACGATGCGGGCGCGCAGATCGATGTGTTGGCCAATTCTGCAATGCTGCGTTACCGCGAAGCGCTCGGTGAGACGATTGGCGAGATTCCAGCCGGTCTTTATCCGGGTGACTATCTGGTGCCGGTTGGCGAGGCGCTTGCCAAGGAATTTGGCAAGAAACTTCTGGAGATGCCCGAAGAAGAAGCGCTTGTGCTGGTGAAAGAGCGCACGATCAACGCGATGATGGCGATGATCCGTGCCGATCTTGAGGCGCTCAATGTTCATCACGATGTTTTCTATTCGGAACGCAAGCTTCACGCCGATCATGCACGTATTATTCGCGCCGCGATCAATGATCTGACGTTGAAGGGCCATGTCTATAAGGGCAAACTGCCGCCGCCAAAAGGCCAGCTGCCGGAAGAATGGGAAGATCGCGAACAAACCTTGTTCCGCTCGACGGAAGTCGGCGATGATATTGACCGTCCGCTGATGAAGTCCGACGGCTCCTTCACGTATTTTGCGGCTGACGTTGCTTACTTTAAAGACAAATATGATCGTGGTTTCAATGAGATGATCTATGTGCTGGGCGCAGATCATGGCGGCTATGTCAAGCGTCTCGAAGCCGTTGCTCGCGCTGTTTCCGATGGCAAGGCGAAGCTCACTGTGCTGCTTTGTCAGCTTGTAAAGCTGTTCCGCGACGGTGAGCCGGTCCGCATGTCGAAGCGTTCGGGTGAATTCATCACACTGCGCGAGGTGGTGGATGAGGTGGGGCGCGATCCTGTGCGCTTCATGATGCTTTATCGGAAGAACGATGCGCCGCTGGATTTTGATTTTGCGAAGGTGACTGAGCAGTCTAAGGACAACCCGGTCTTTTATGTGCAGTATGCTTCGGCGCGTTGTTATTCGGTTTTCCGGCAGGCCATTGACCAGCTCGGGCTCGCGGATCTGGATCGCGTTTCGCTTGGTGCACATCTTCACAAGCTGACCGATGAGAGCGAAATTGCACTTATCCGCAAGCTTGCAGAATATCCGCGTCTGATCGAATCTGCCGCGACCCATCAGGAGCCGCATCGTCTGGCTTTTTACCTTTATGATCTTGCGAGCGCACTTCATTCGCAATGGAATAAAGGCACAGAAAACTCAGACTTACGTTTTATTAAGGTTAACGATCCAGAATTGTCTCTAGCAAGGCTAGGGTTGGTACAGGTGGTTTCCGATGTGCTGACGTCCGGTTTGACAATAATCGGTGCAGATGCTCCGACGGAAATGCGCTAAGACGGTTTCGTTACCCGCAAGATCAACAAAGGTTTTGTGCGGGGGTGGATAAGTCAAAAAGATGGAAGATCAGCGAATGTACAAGTCGTCGATCTTCCTTCAGGTGCAGAAAACTTCCGTCAACTTTTGCCCACATTGCCTCGCTACAATTTAGTGTATCGAGACGTCTTGTGACGTCCAGGGTTTGAGTTAGGAACACACCATGACGGACAGCAGTGCTAATTCCCGTAATTACGGCGAGCGTCCGCTGCACGAAGACGATCCGCTAATGGAGCTTTCGCGGATCATGGATTTCGGCGCGCCTGCTGATAACAACATTGCGCGAAACAACGATGCGCGCGAGCCGAACTTTGATTCTGATGATGATGCGCTTTCCTTTGATCTCGAACGCGAGTTGTTGGGGGATTTCGGCGACGTTTCAGAGCCTGAAGAATACGCAATACCATTTTCGCAATCGCCATCTTACGACACGCCTCCCTATAAGAGTGCCGAGCCTCAGCGTGCCGAAGACGATCTCGCATTGGCGCTGGATGAAGAGCTTGATCTTGGTCTCGATGCAAACGAGCAGCTTTCACCTGGCGAATCTTATGAGTTCGTGGAGCCCGTTCGTTCAGACGCCAGCGTGGCTTACGTTTCGCAACATGTGGCGCAGGACGATGTGGATTATCGCCCCGCTGCCGATCAACAGTCCGAAGCACCTTATGGCGATGCATATTTGAACGAACCGGAATTGAATGCAGCGTTTGGCGATAATTGGGAAATCCCGTCAGCCGAACCGTTTGAACGCATTGCTGCTGGCGAGCCTGTTCATCAGTCTTTGTCGCTTGAGGACGAGCTTGAAAATTTGCTTTTCAGTGACGAACCACGTTCTACCTTCGAAAACCAGTCAACCTATGGGAATCAGCCAGAGCAGGCTGCATCTTTTGCGCCGCGCTATGAAGACAGCGTTGCAGAAGCACCGTCTTATGCAGAGCCTGCCCGATATACAGAGGCTGAGCCTGTTTTCGATAACTCTCAGCTTGAAGACCCGCAAGCCTATGAGCCTGTAGAACAGGCAACAAGCTTCGCGCCTGAATCTTATGATGCACCGCAAAGCACATCGCAGGAACCTGTCTATCCGCATTACACCCTGAGCAATTTCGCACCGGGTGGCGCAACGGCAGGCGTGCTTTCAGCCGAACCTGTTCGCGCAGCTCATGCTGGCTATGAAGATGAGCCAATTGAACTGGCTGATGACTTCTCATTCGACGAAGATTTCTCACTGGAAAGCGAACAAGGTTTCACGTCTGTTGCTGCCGAAGCAACTGAGGATGAACTGTCTGGCCTTGATGACATTTCGTTCAATGAAGATGATTTTGGATTTGAAGCTTCCGGTGATGTTTCGTCACCGCCTGTGGTCGAAGACGAGAATATCTTCACTGAAGAAGATTTTTTCATCGAAGACGACCTCGATTTGGCGCCGGAAATTGCCGACGAGCCTGTTTATGCGCATGCGACCTATAATGAACAGGAACAGACGACAGCTCCTTCCTTTACCAATTATGCCGATCCGCGTTCCACTTTTGCCGCACCTGCTCCTGAAATCGAAACTTTGAGCGTGGCTGACAGCAAGGTTGAGCAAACCCATTCGCTTGATTTGCCTGACGTGAATTACGGCGAAGAAGATCCAGCCGCTTCACTGACCGATCTTGAAGCCGAGTTCGCCGAAGTGTTCAGCACAATCGATGTTGATGACACTGCGGCAAAAACAGAAGTCCAAAGCGAAGCTGATCGGGCTTTTGAAGATATTTTCCGTGAAAGCGCTTCGTCCTACCTGCCAAATGCCGGCGTAGCGGCTGGGGCCGCCTTGGGTGCCGGAGCAGCGGCCGCGGCTTACGGCCGTTATTCCGCGCCACAGGACACTGTGTCTGAAACAAGCGCAAGCCAGGATGATTTCTATAATCATTGGGCCGCACAGGGCGCGCAGACAATCAAAAGCGAAGATTTGGGCACGCGTGCATCCATGCAGCCTGAAGATGATCTGGGCCGAGCATCTGAAGCTTATCTCAACCGTCCGGTGCGTGGGCGTCGTGGCCTCATTCTTGCAAGTGTTGCCGGCATTGCCGTGCTCATTGGCGGTATTGGCTATCATTTCATTGGTGGCAGTGGATCGGGTGAGCCTGTTGTGATTCGCGCCGATAACCAGCCGATCAAGGTTCAGCCGGAAAATCCGGGCGGTGCGACGGTGCCTAATCAGGATAAGGCCGTTTATGATCGCGTTGCAGGCACATTGCCGAATAGTCCTGAACAGCAGACTTTGATTTCTTCGGGCGAGGAGCCCGTTGATCTCGGCGCGCAGGATAATGATGTTGGCACGAACGATTCTCCAGAGCCAAATCAAAGCGCTGAGGCGCCTGCCAGTTCCGGTCAGGATGCGCCGCTGATCAAGACGCGTGAAGTTCAGACCATGATCGTTCGTCCAGATGGCACGATTGTCCAGCCACAGGAACAAGAACCCGCACCGAAACAGGCTACAGCAACAAATGATTCGTCGCCGATTGCGCCGCCTGCTGAAACGGATGAGATCGCTGCAATTGCAGCAGGCAGCCAGCCACCGCAATCAACGGTGAACACGCCAGCAGCCCAACCGGCACCGACTGTGCAAACACCAGCTGCCCCAGCAGTACGTGCACCCGTTGTGCCGTCCCGTCCGGCTGCACAACCAACGACGATTGTCGGCAATGTTCCTCAGCGTACACCGGCTGCTGCACCTGCTGCGGCGCAGGTCGCGTCTGCTGCGGGCGGGGGCTATTTCATCCAGATCGCCTCACAACCTTCTGCGGAACTTGCACAGAAGTCTTATGCCAATATGGCGCAGCGTTATGGCAGCGTCATCGGTGGTCGTGCAGTGGACATCAAGCGTGCCGACATTCCGAACAAAGGGACGTATTACCGCGTGCGCGTTCAGGCTGGCTCCAAAGAAGAAGCAAATGCACTGTGCGCCCGTTTCAAGAGTGCGGGCGGTAGCTGCTTTGTGACGCAATAAGTGTTGCAAAACATGATTTTTGAAGAGGGCGGCATTGGCCGCCCTTTTTCATATGCTACCATAGAGTAGTTTTTTGGTCTAAATCTCCCCAGACCCCAAGCGCAAACAGATCGAAGGAATGTTGCATGAAAGAGTGCAAGGCGTGGATCGCCGGTGTAGCGGGAACGAAGCTTACGCCCGACGAGGTGGCCTTTTTCCGCAATGAAAGGCCTTGGGGTTTTATTCTCTTTGCACGCAATGTGGAAAGTCTGGAGCAAGTCGCGGACTTAACTGCGCAATTGCGCGATGTGACAGACCGCCCGCAAACACCGATATTTGTCGATCAGGAAGGTGGCCGCGTCCAGCGCCTTCGACCACCGCTTGTTCCGAATTATCCTGCGGCAGCAGAAATTGGTGCGATTTATGATCGCGATGCCGATGCTGGCCTTCGCGCCGCATGGCTGCATGCGCGCCTTCATGCTTTCGATCTTTTGAAAGTCGGCATCAATGCTGATTGTTTGCCGGTTCTCGATGTTCCGATTGAAGGAGCACATGATGTCATCGGGGCACGGGCCTATTCCAAAAACGCGTATAATGTTGCTGCGATGGGCCGCGCTGCTGCCGAAGGATTGCTGGCTGGCGGTGTCTTGCCGGTCATCAAACATATGCCGGGCCATGGCCGCGCCTTCAGCGATACCCATAAGGAACTGGCGCGCGTGGGGGCGCCGCTTTCCGAATTGGTCGCACATGATTTTGTACCGTTCAAGGCGCTGAATGATCTGCCAATGGCTATGACAGCGCATGTGATCTTCGACTGTATCGATCCAAAGTGGCCATCCACTTTGTCGCCAACGGTGATCAATACGATCATTCGCGATGTCATTCAGTTCGACGGACTGGTCATCAGCGACGACATTTCCATGAAAGCTCTGTCGGGCGATCTGGGCGATATTGCCGAAGGCATTACCAATGCGGGCTGTGACATTGTTCTTTATTGTGCGGGTGTGATGGAAGAGCTGGTGAAAGTTGCAGCGCGCGTGCCGGTGCTTGAAGGCAAATCCCGCAATCGTGCCGACCTCGCAGAGGTTTATGCTGGCGACCCCGATCTTTCGGATGAGGAAGAATTGCGCGAAGAGTTTGGGCAAATGTTCGGCGTGGTCGCTTAAACAATGAAGCTTGGTCGATCAGCTTAAGAACAATAGCAGTCAGGAAAAACGGGTGGCTCAATCGGTAACCAACACAAGTGGCAAAGACGGTACCAACGTGCCGATGGATACACTGTGGCAGGGCGAAACCGACCGCGCTGAGAACGAGCCTTCACTGCTGATTGATGTGCAGGGCTTTGAAGGCCCGCTTGACCTGCTGTTGCATCTTGCGCGCAATCAACGGGTTGATCTGTCACGCATTTCCATCTTGGCGCTTGCTGAACAATATCTGCACTTTGTTGAGCAGGTGCAGGCGCTTCAGCTTGAGCTTGCCGCCGATTATCTCGTAATGGCGGCGTGGCTTGCTTATTTGAAATCCAAGTTGCTGATCCCGAAGCAACACGATGACGATGAAGCGACTGGAGAGGAACTGATTGCGTCGCTGCAATTCCGCCTCAAGCGGCTTGAAGCCATGCGGGATGCTGCCGCAAAGCTCGTAAACCGAAATCGTCTGGGCCGCGATGTGTTCGCCCGTGGCATGCCCGAATTGGTCGTGGTTGATCGCTCCAGCCAGTTTTCGGCTTCATTATATGAATTGTTGACAGCCTATGCCTCGCAACGGCAGCGGCAGGCCGTCTCCCATGTCCAGATTGAAAAGCGTACTGTATGGTCTTTGAAGGAAGCGCGGGGTGCGCTCGTGCGTCTGATGGGGGCAAGTGCAGACTGGGTCGCTCTTGATCATTTTCTGATCCATTATGCGCTGACGCCGCAGGAGAGGGCTTCCGCTCTCGCGAGTTCTTTTGCCGCAAGCCTGGAACTGGTGCGTGAAGGCAAACTGGAAGTACGGCAGAATGCACCTTTTGAGCCAATCTATATGCGCGCAGCACATGGATTGCGCGAACTGGATGAGGACGACAATGTCTGAAGCGGAAATCTCAAGGGATGGTGATGACGATAGTCAACATCCGGCTGATACTACAGCGCTTGCGGAAAATGCCCGTGTGGTGGAAGCCATAATCTTTGCATCAGCAGAGCCTGTTTCCGAACGGGCTCTTGCGGAGCGCCTGCCTGCCAATGCCGATATTCCCGCGATCGTGTTGCATCTTCAGAAAATCTATGAAGGGCGTGGTGTTCATCTGGTTCAGGTGGGGGCAGCATGGGCTTTTCGCACGGCACCCGATCTTCGATTTCTTCTGAGCCGGGAGACTGTGCAGCAGCGCAAGCTTTCGCGTGCGGCAATGGAAGTGCTTGCAATCATTGCCTATCATCAGCCGGTAACACGCGCAGAACTTGAAGATATTCGCGGTGTTGAAACCTCCAAGGGCACGCTTGATGTGCTAATGGAAACAGGCTGGATCAAACTCCGTGGTCGTCGCCGGACGCCGGGACGCCCGGTGACTTATGGCACGACCGACGCCTTTCTCGACCAGTTCGGCTTGCCGGAGATTCGGGATTTGCCGGGTTTGGAAGAATTGCGTGGCGCGGGGCTTTTGTCAGCGCGCATACCATCAGGATTTAGTGTTTCCGTTCCCAATATTGACCCGGATGAACTAACCGATGATGAAGAGCCACTCGAAGATATTGATCTTGAAGGGCTGGGATTGCTTGCGCCGCGTGCAGAGTGAAAAGCGCGTTTCCCGAAAGTGGGAACAGGGCATGCATAAAACAAAGATGAAGGCGGTTTGCTTGATTTGAATAAGATACGGCACACTTTCGAAAGTCGAGATTGAGCAAATAAAATCAATCTAACAGCGCTCACCGCCATACTTCCGTTTGAAAGATTTGTTGAAAGCGCTTAAATCATAGTCAGCAATACAGGAATAAGCCGTGATTTCACGGCAATGAGAGGAATAAAATGGGTAGCTTTTCTATCTGGCACTGGCTGATCGTTCTTGCAGTTGTGCTGCTTCTGTTTGGCCGTGGCAAGATTCCTGAACTGATGGGCGACGTTGCCAAGGGTATCAAGAATTTTAAGCAGGGCATGTCTGAAGAAGACGCTGCTAAGGAAGACGCCAAGACCGATACACGTACAATTGATGCCAAGGCGGAAGAAACCGTCAGCGATGTCAAAAAGACGACAAAGTCCTGATCTGTCGTGAAATTGTGCTGTGATTATTCAAATCGCGGCATATTTTCCATAATAATGTGCGGTTTTCCGCCGAAAGACGGGACGCGCGCGATCAAAGCGCGGAGTAGCAAAATATGTTGGATATCGGTTGGTCTGAACTGCTGATTATCGCGATCGTCATGATCGTGGTGGTTGGGCCAAAAGATTTGCCGAAGATGCTCAGAGCTTTTGGCAAAGCGACGGCGCGTATGCGTTCGACAGCGAATGAATTCAAACATCAATTCAATGAGGCTTTGAAAGAAGCTGAACTGGAGGATGTGAAGACTATCGTTGATGAGGCGCGTAAGCTCAATCCACGTTCCAAACTGACGGAAGTGTTTGACCCGATTCGCAGTGCTGGCGAAGATATTCGCGCTGGCCTTCAGTCCACAACATCCATGTCTCCGCCTGAACCTGCAAAAGTGGCCGAGGTTGCAATGCCGGTCGAAGCCACCGGTGCTACGGTTCCCGTTGATGCGCCTGTTGAGGCGGCTGTGATCAAGCCAAAGGCAACGCGTAAGAAGGCTTCGCCTGCAGTTTTGGCTGATAAGCCAGCTAAGACGAAAGCGACAGCGGCAAAGCCTAAGACTAGCACCAAAGCAGAACCCGTTGCAAAGCCTGCTGCGCCGAAGAAGGTATCTGCGGCCAAGCCTGCAGCAAGCAAGCCCACGAAAAAGACGACTGAAAAGACAGGAACCAAAGCGTGAAACGGGATGAGGCCGAAATTGAACAGAGCGCCGCACCTCTGCTCGAACACCTGATTGAACTGCGTCGTCGCCTGATTTGGGCGATTTTGGCGTTCTTTATTGCTTTTATTTTCTGTTTTGCTTTCGCAAAACATCTCTTCAATCTGCTCGTCGTGCCGTATCAGTGGGCAATTGACTGGGCGGGTATGGATCGTTCAAAGGCTGAACTGATCTACACCGCTCCGCAGGAATTCTTCTTTACGCAGGTCAAGGTTGCCATGTTTGGCGGCGTTGTTCTGGCATTCCCGATTATTGCTGCGCAGATTTACAAATTCGTTGCGCCTGGCCTCTACAAGCATGAGCGTATGGCGTTCCTGCCTTTCCTGATTGCTTCGCCGATTCTGTTCCTCATTGGCGGCGCGCTTGTTTATTTCTTCTTCACTCCGATGGTGATGTGGTTCTTCCTGGCGATGCAGCAGACCGGCGGTAACGGGGAAGTGCAAATTTCGCTTCTGCCGAAAGTGTCTGAATATTTGAGCCTCATCATGACGCTCATTTTTGCTTTTGGTCTCGTGTTCCAGTTGCCTGTTATAACCAGCCTTCTGACACGTGCGGGTTTGCTGACTTCGGAAGGGCTAAAAGACAAACGAAAATACGCAATTGTTATCGCCTTTGTGGTTGCTGCGGTGCTCACACCTCCCGATCCTGCCAGCCAGATCGGTCTTGCCATTCCGACGATCCTTCTCTACGAGATTTCCATCATATTGGCCCGGATGATTGAGAAGCAGCGGAGAGAGGCGAAAGAAGACGCTGAGGACAGCGCTTCCTGATCCGGACATATGCTAAACAGAGGCTGCAACCCGGCAGCCTCTCTTGTTGTTAAATTTCAAGAAACGGCTTTTCCCATGCTCGATATCAAATGGATTCGCGAAAACCCTGAAGCTTTCGATGCAGCGCTTGCAAAGCGCGGAGCAGGGGCAGTCTCGTCCGAACTGATCGCGCTGGATGAAAAGCGTCGTGAGCATGTTGGCAAGGTTCAGGCCGCTCAGGAGCGCCGCAATGCTGCTTCCAAGGAAATCGGCAAGGCTATGGCCGAGAAGGATGCAGCAAGGGCTGATAAGCTCAAGGCCGAGGTGGGTGAGCTGAAGGCGTTCCTCACGGAAGCTGAGGAAACAGAACGTCGTTTGGTGAAAGAACTCAATGACGCGCTCTCAAGCCTTCCAAATGTGCCGGCAGATGATGTGCCACTCGGCAAGGATGAGGCGGATAACGTTGAAATCCGCCGTATTGGCAATCAACGCAATTTCTCGTTCACACCAAAAGAGCATTATGAGTTGGGCGAGGCGCTCGGTTACATGGATTTTGAGCGCGCGGCCAAAATTGCCGGTGCCCGTTTTACCGTTTTGAAAGGTCCACTTGCGCGTCTTGAACGTGCTTTGGGCCAGTTTATGCTTGATCTGCACACCACAGAGCACGGCTATCTGGAAACCATGCCGCCACTGATGGTGCGCGACGAGGCTGTTTATGGCACGGGGCAGTTGCCGAAGTTTTCGGAAGACCTGTTTCGCACGACCGATGGCCGCTGGCTTATTCCAACCGCCGAAGTGCCGCTGACCAATCTGGTTGCGGACGAAATTGTTGATCTCAAGTCGCTGCCACAGCGCTATACAGCCTTAACGCCTTGCTTCCGTTCGGAAGCCGGTTCTGCCGGTCGTGATACGCGCGGTATGTTGCGTCAACACCAGTTTCTTAAAGTGGAAATGGTGTCGATCACCGATGCAGAAAGTTCGGCCGCCGAACATGAACGCATGACAGCTTGTGCGGAAGAAGTGTTAAAACGCCTCGGTCTGCCATTCCGCACCGTGGTTCTGTGCACGGGCGATATGGGCTTTGGTGCGCAGAAGACTTACGACATTGAAGTCTGGATGCCGGGCCAGAATGCCTATCGCGAAATCTCCAGCTGCTCGGTATGCGGCGATTTTCAGGGCCGCCGCATGAATGCACGTTATCGGCCGGAAGGGGAGAAGACCACGCGCTTTGTTCATACGCTTAATGGTTCGGGTGTCGCTGTTGGCCGTGCATTGATTGCTGTTATGGAAAATTATCAGCAGGAAGATGGCAGCGTTCATATTCCTGAAGCATTGCAGCCCTATATGGGCGGCCTCACGCGCATCGAAAAAGCCGCGTGAATTTAAACAGTTAATGACCTGAATGAAGGAGAGACGACGTGCGAATTCTGCTGACGAACGATGATGGTATCCATGCTGAAGGCCTCGCAGTTCTGGAGCGTATCGCACGCCAGCTCTCTGATGATGTCTGGGTTGTGGCACCGGAGACTGACCAGAGCGGTCTCGCACACTCGTTGACGCTTTCGGAGCCGCTTCGCCTGCGCCAGATCGATGACCGCCATTTCGCACTGCGTGGCACGCCCACTGATTGCGTGATCATGGGTGTGCGTCATGTTCTCCCGGAAGCACCGGACCTCATCCTGTCCGGTGTCAATTCGGGTGCCAACATGGCCGACGATGTGACTTATTCGGGCACGGTCGCGGGAGCCATGGAAGGCACGCTTCTTGGCGTTAAATCGATAGCACTCTCGCAGGAGTATGAATACGAAGCCGACCGCCGGATTGTTCCGTGGGAAACAGCAGAGGCCCATGCGCCTGCTCTTATCAAAAAGTTGATTGAGGCCGGCTGGCCGGAGGGCGTGCTGCTCAATATTAACTTCCCGAATTGCGATCCCGACGACGTGAAAGGCACATGCGTGACCGGGCAGGGCAAACTCAGCCATGACGCCCGTCTTGATGAGCGCCGAGACGGTCGTGGCTTTCCTTATTTCTGGCTGCAGTTTCGCCGCGCCAAATCTGAAGTTGCTGTCGACAGCGATATAGCTGCTATTCGCAATGATCATATATCTGTAACACCGCTTCAGCTTGATCTGACAGCGCATAAGGTTCGGGCTGATCTGAGCAAGGCACTTGGGGTTGAAGCATGAATCAGGCTGTGTCTGAACGCCCGCAGCTTTCGGACAGGGAAGGATTTGCATCCTTCGTCATGCGTATGCGAGCGCGGGGAATCAATGATCCCCGCCTCTTTGCAGCCATTGAATTAACGCCGCGACAGAGCTTTATGGGGTCGGCGTGGGGACATATGGCATTCAGCCAGCGGACTGTGCCGCTTGATTGCGGAGAGTATATCGAAGGCATCGATGATCAGGCTCGCGTGATTGCGGCTTTGCAACTCGAGTCGGGCCATCGTGTTTTGGAAATCGGCACCGGCTCCGGTTTTACAGCGGCAGTCATGGCGACGCTTTCGGGCCGTGTCACGACTGTTGAGCGTTATCGAAAATTATGTGACCGCGCCTTGCAGCAATTTGTAACGCTCAAGCGTGAAAATATCATGGTTAAACACGCCGATGGACGCCATGGCATGCCCGGCGGGCCGTTTGATCGCATCGTGATATGGCTTGCCTGCGAAGATATTCCGCGTCATTTCGTTGAGCTTCTGGCAACGCACGGTGTGCTTATCGCACCGACCGGGCCTGGCGACGGCCAGCAGGTTATGACGCGCATCGCAAAGGTTGGAAGCCGCTTTGAGCAGGAAAATATTATGCCTGTGCGCTATCAGCCATTTATTGAAGGCCTTTCCTCGGTTTTATGACGACTGCGAAGCTCTGGCGATTTCGCGTCGGAATGGTTTTTCGCGCTTATGGTATTTAATTGGTGAATATTTTTTCGAAGAAAGAGGCCTTCTTAACCAGCGAGTAACATTAACGCGTTTTAATGAGTCCAAGTGAGTTTTAGAGTATGGGCGAGTTGAACATGCGTTTTCCGATATTGCAGCATACGTCCGAACGTCTTCTGCGGAATGCAGCGATCGTTCTGATTGCCGGTTTTGGTGCAGGGTGCAGCGCCGATACAATGCGCTTCACGGATGGTCTTTATACCGGCTCCACGCCTAACCAGCGCGTCGTGCAACAGTCAGCCAGCGATAATTATGCGCCGGTGGCGGCTGCGCAACCTGTTTCAAGCGGGTCGGTTCAGCGCAACAGTTTGCCGCCGGTTTCTTCTGCACCTGTGGCCGCGGCGACAGCACAGACAAAGAATCAGATTAATCAGGCGCAAAATGTTGCTGCCAATAAGGTAAACAGTGCTGGAACGCAGATGGCGAGTGCCGCGGGCACTGCAATCAACACAAATTCCAAAGTTCTTGGGCAGTTGCCGGCCACAGCAAACGGTGTTCCGCTTCCGGCTGCTAACCATGTCACGACGCCTACGGCGCAAGCTCCGGTCGCAGCAGCGAAGACTGTTGCAGCGGGTGGCTATACGGTCAAGTCAGGCGATTCGCTTTATTCGATTGCGCAAAAGCACAATGTTCCGGTCGAGACGCTCAAGCAGGCGAATGGTCTTACCAATGGTGCAATCCGTGTCGGTCAGTCTCTGACAATTCCATCGGCAGCGGGTGGCACAACACAGGTTGCAGCAGTTGCACCCCAGCCGGTAAAATCAGCTACAGAAGCACCTGTGAAAACAGCTTCGATTGCACCGAATGAAGCATCCAATGTGAAGCCTTATACGCCGCCGCAAGCGAGCAATAAGGTGATCGAAGACGCTGAAAAGGATCAGTCAGCAGCACCATCTTCGACGGGCATCTCTCAGATGCGTTGGCCAGTTCGCGGTCGCGTTCTTGCAAGCTTTGGCCAGCGTGAAGGGACGTCTGTCAATGACGGCATCGACATTATGGTGCCGGAAGGCACTGCCGTTAAGGCCGCCGAAAATGGCGT
Organism: Brucella sp. TWI559; assembly: GCF_039674265.1. Classification (NCBI taxonomy): domain Bacteria; kingdom Pseudomonadati; phylum Pseudomonadota; class Alphaproteobacteria; order Hyphomicrobiales; family Brucellaceae; genus Brucella; species Brucella sp. TWI559. Next base: position 156,053 of record NZ_JBDJNE010000004.1, on the reverse strand, counting down.
CGTTATCTATGCGGGCGATGGCTTGAAGGAGTTTGGTCAGACGGTTCTGATTCGCCACGACAATGGTCTGGTGACGGTTTATGGCCACAACAGCCAAATTCTCGTGCAGCGCGGACAGAAGGTTCGCCGCGGTGAAGACATTGCAAAATCCGGCATGAGCGGCAACGCGAAATCGCCAAAGCTGCACTTTGAAGTGCGCAAGAATTCTTCGCCGGTCAATCCATCCAAGTATCTGGAATCCTGATAGGAATTTCATTAAAAAGCAACAAAGGCGGGTTTCAAACCCGCCTTTTTTGGGTGTTTAAATTGCTTGACCCAGGCGGCCAGCGAGATCCTGAATATATTGCCACGCAACACGGCCAGATCGGTTGCCGCGTGTGGTTGACCAGGTCAGTGCTTCTGCATGCATCGCCTGCGGATCGTAATCCAGCTTGTAATGTGCGGCATAACCGTCGACCATCGCCAGATAGTCATCCTGACTGCACTTATGGAAACCGAGCCAGAGACCAAATCGGTCCGACAGCGAAACCTTTTCTTCGATCGCTTCCGATGGATTAACGGCAGTCGAGCGCTCATTATCAATCATATCGCGCGGCATCAGATGGCGGCGATTGGACGTTGCATAGAAAATTACATTGTCCGGGCGGCCTTCAACGCCACCTTCAAGCGCTGCTTTCAACGACTTATAGGACGTGTCGTCGTGATCGAACGACAGATCATCGCAAAACAGAATGAAGCGATAGGGCGCTTCCTTGATGATGTTCATCAGGGCAGGGAGACTGTCGATATCTTCGCGGTGAATTTCAACGAGCTTGAGTGGTGGTTTGCCAACCATTTCCGCATTGACGCTGGCTTGCGCTGCTTTGACGAGCGATGACTTGCCCATCCCGCGTGCGCCCCAAAGCAGAACATTGTTCGCAGGGTAACCTTTGGCAAAGCGGCGGGTATTATCGACAAGCTGATCGCGGACAAGATCAACGCCGCGGATGAGCGCGATATCAACGCGGTTGACGCGCTTGACCGGATCAAGGGTCAGCCGCTCCGGTGCCCAGACGAAGCAGTCGGCGACTTCAAGGTCCGGGACGCCCGGCTGTGGCGGTGCTATGCGTTCCAGAGCAGCGATCAGGCGATCGAGTTTCTGGCTGAGTATATTTTCCGTCGTCATTCCATACCCTCAGATGATGAGGCTCAGGGCTTAACATGCCACAGCATGCAGGAAAAGTGTTAGACCTTGACTGAGTAAAGTCATCGTCGGTTGCAATTGGCGCACTAACCATTGTAATGCCATTAAGAATTTGTCTTCGAGACTTCAGAGGAGTTCCTAATGTTCGTAACCCCGGCTTTTGCACAAGCCTCCGGCGGCGCCGCTGGACCAGATATGCTCATGAGCATTCTGCCATTCGTTTTGATCTTCGTGATCATGTATTTCCTCATCATCCGCCCACAGCGTACGCAGATGAAAAAGCGTCAGGAAATGCTGGCTGCTGTTCGTCGCGGTGATACGGTTGTCACCGGTGGTGGTATCGTCGGAAAGGTCCTGAAGGTTCATGACGACGGCGAACTCGACGTTGAAATCGCTGAAGGCGTTAAGATCCGCGTTCTGCGCAGCGCTCTTTCGGAAGTGCGCGTTAAGGGCGAACCAGTCGCCGACAACAAAAACAAATAATTTTATTAGACTGATGGAGTCCCGGTAAGGTTTCCATAACCGGGGCTCTATCATTATCGTGCATGTCCCGGCAGCTGCCGTGGTGCTTTCACATGGCTGGAGAGCAGTTCGCGAAATGCGCTCTGGCACGATCTATACAAGCCGAAACGGATTTGTTGCCCGATGCTTTATTTTTCACGTTGGAAATCGGCTTTGATCTGGTTGGCAATCATTGCCAGCTTCATCATAGCGTCGCCTAATTTTTTCTCGCGTGAAACACTGGCCAATCTGCCCGGATTTTTGCCAACAAAGCAGGTGGCGCTTGGGCTCGACCTTTCTGGTGGTTCTCGCCTCATTCTTCAGGTGCAGAATCCTGGCAGCGGCGATCTTGATCGCACCAAAAACATTATGCGGCAGCGCCTTGAAGAATTGGGCTACGGGAGCCCGGTCGTTGAGGAAGAGGGCCGCAACCGTATTCGCGTAGAAGTTCCGGGCCTTTATGACGCTCAGCTTCTAAAAGATATTCTCAGTATCCGGGGTAATCTTTCGTTTCGTGCGGTTGATGACAGCATGTCACCCGACGATGCGATCCGCGGAGCCCCCCCAGCCGACAGCAAGATTATTTATTCCTATGATGATCCGCCGGTTGGTTATCTTGTAAAAAATGAGCCTGTTTTTACCGGTGAAGATGTCACCGATGCAAAAGCCACGCTTTCCGAAGATGATAATGAGCCCGTCATCACATTGACGCTTGATGAGAAGGGGCGCCGCAATCTCGCAGCTGCGACCGCTCATGCTATCGGTAAAAGCTTCGCAATCGTTGTCGACAATCAGGTTGTTTCTGCACCTGTTGTCAGCGAGCCGCTTGATACGGATGAATTGCAGATATCAGGCGCATTCGATCTGCAATCTGCCAATAATATGTCGGTGGTTTTGCGCTCCGGTGCGTTGCCTAAGCCTGTAACGGTTCTCGAAGAACGCACAATTGCATCTGCGCTTGGCGATGATTATGCGAGCGCCGCTGTTTCCGCAGCGCTTCTTGCAGCGTTTCTTGTCGGCCTGTTCATGATCCTGTCCTATGGCGTGCTTGGCGTGATCGCCATGGTCGCGCTCGCCGTCAATGTGATTATCCTTGTGGCAATCATGTCCTTGATCGGCGCATCGATTTCACTGGCCAGTGTGGCCGGTATCGTGCTGATCATTGGCATGGCGGTTGATGCCAATATTCTGATTTATGAGCGTGTGCGCGAAGATCGCCGCAAAGGCTATTCAGTCGTTCAGGCAATGGAATCTGGTTTTTATCGCGCGCTTTCAACCATTGTTGACGCCAATCTTACGACTATGATTGCGGCTCTGGTGCTGTTCTTGATGGGGTCTGGACCGGTTCATGGCTTTGCACTCACCGTCACAATCGGTATTCTCACGACGCTGTTTACGACGCTGACCTTTACGCGTCTGCTGATCGCCCAGTGGGTTCGGACCGCAAAGCCGAAAGAAATTCCGAAGCGCCGTTTGAAGCTCGTTCCAACCGTTACGCATATTCCGTTTATGCGTCTTCAGTTCGTGACGCTTGGCATCTCGGTTCTTGCATGCGCAATCGTTGTCGCGCTGTTCGTCAATATCGGCATCAACTACGGTATTGATTTCCGTGGTGGCTCGATGGTGGAGTTGCAGGCGCGCAGCGGGGATGCAAATCTGCCTGATATTGAAGAACGCATGAGCGAGCTTAATATTGACAGTGCACGTGTTCTTCCCGCCAAATCGCCACGCTCGGCTCTTGTGATCATCGGCAGTCAGGAAGTTGGCGACGATGCGGAACAGACAGTTGCAGTCAAACTGCGCGGCGAATTTGAGCCGGATTATTCGTTCCAGCGTGTTGAAGTTGTCGGGCCTACTGTTTCCGAGCAACTCTCCCAAGCAGGTCTTTTGGCGCTGTTTTTGTCGTTGGCTGGTATCTTTGTCTATGTCTGGATCCGATTCCGCTGGCAGCTGGCGCTCGGTGCGGTTCTTTCGACGCTCCATGACGTTATCATTCTTGCGGGTGTGTTCATTGTCTTCCGTATGGAATTCAATCTCTGGAGCGTAGCAGCGGTTCTGACGATTATTGGTTATTCGCTCAACGATACGATCGTGATCTATGACCGCGTGCGTGAAAATTTGAAGCGCTACAGCAGTGCGCCACTGCCTGCGATTATTGACGCTTCCATCAATCAAACCCTCTCGCGAACATTACCGACAGCCTTTGTGACTTTCATTGCGCATGTTCCGCTCTATATGTTCGGTGGTGCTGATATTCGCATGTTCGCATTGGCATTGAGTGTAGGGATTATCGTAGCGACTTATTCTTCGATCTTTATTGCAGCGCCTCTGCTCGTGCAGTTCGGCCTGAAGCCGCGTGCAGCCGATGGTGATGATGCAATGGGCGACGATCTTGCGAAGTCGCTCAATCTGGATAACTAAAATGGTAAAAGGCATAGAAATTCGAGAGGCTCACTTTCCGGGCCGTGCACCCATTGATGCATATGGCAATGGCGGTTTTCGCTTTGCAGAGATGTCTCATATTGGCTCGATCCTGTGCTTGCCGTCAGGCATTCATGGCTGGCAACCACACACGCCGCCGGTCCTGTCGTGTGATGATCTCGGTGCTATTCTCGAACAGGCAAATGACATCGAAATTCTTCTGGTAGGCACCGGAATGGATCTGCGCCGTATTCCCGAGGATGTGCGCGCTTTGCTGCGCGAGCATCGTATTTCGTCTGATCCAATGAGCACGGGCGCTGCTGTGCGCACCTATAATGTGCTGCTTGCGGAAGATCGTGCCGTTGCGGCCGCACTCATTGCGGTAGACTGATTTCCATGAACCAGAATGAAGACCATTGCCTGACGCTTCTGCGCGAAGCCGACCGGGATCGTTATCTTTCAGTGCTTTATGCGCCAGAAGACAAACGTGGCGGGTTGGCAGCGCTTTATGCTTTTAACGCGGAAATTGCCCGCATTCGTGATCTGGTGCATGAGCCACTACCCGGTGAAGTGCGTCTGCAATGGTGGCGTGATCTCATCAATGGTGAAGAACGCGGAAGCGCGGATGCGCATCCGGTTGCAGCAGCCCTGATCGACACGATCAATAAATATGATCTGCCGCGCGTGGCTTTCGATAATTATTGCGAAGCGCGCATTTTCGATCTCTACGATGACCCGATGCCAAGCCGGAATGATCTGGAAGGCTATTGCGGCGAAACCGCTTCGGCACTGATCCAGCTTGCTGGGTTTATTCTTGATCGTGATGCTGCTCAACAGCATACCGAAACGATTGGCCATGCGGGTGTTGCACAGGCGGTGTCAGGGCTCTTGCGTCTAATGCCTGTTCATCGTCGTCGTGGGCAGCTTTATGTGCCTGGGGATATGTTGCAGGCGGTTGGCGTGACGCGTGACGCCTTCCTCGGTAATGAAGATAAATCTGCGCATGAGCGCGTGATCACTGTTATGACGGCGCTTGCACGCGAGCATCTGGCAATTTTTGACAAGGCCAAAAAGAACCTGCCTAAAAGTCTCGGCCCGGCATTTCTGCCGATGGCACTTGTTCCTGATTATCTCAAGTCCGTTGAACGGCTTGGTGGTAAAGCTGCCGATCAGGTCGCCGATCTCTCAGCCATACGCAAACAATGGCTGATGTTTCGCGCTAATTTTTAAAAAGAGGCAGTTTTCTGCGTAAGAAAACTGCCTTATCATTTTGATTTATAATCTCTTTCGAAATTATGCGTCGCTATCAAGCCATTGCTTGAAATCGCTGAGTGCGCGTTGAGACAAGGCGCGCTTTTTCGCAATCGTCTTTTCCTTGCCGCGCAGCCGCGTGCCTTCCGGCTTTGGTACGTCGATTGGTGGAAACAGGCCGAAATTCACATTCATTGGCTGGAATGAGCGTTTGCCGGGTTCATCGTCGTCAGCAACGATGTGGCCTCCCGTAATGTGGCCGAGCAGGGCACCAAAAGCGGTGGTCTGCGGTGGCGCAACAGGCGTCTTGCCGAGCTTTTCAGCAGCGGTAAAACGTCCGGCCAGGAGACCAATAGCCGATGATTCGACATAACCTTCACAGCCGGTAATCTGGCCAGCGAAACGCAGATTTTCGCGAGACTTCAACCGCAGCACATTATCAAGCAGCACTGGCGAGTTAAGGTACGTGTTGCGATGCAGACCACCCAGACGCGCAAACTCGGCATTCTCAAGACCGGGAATCATTTTGAAGATGCCGGTCTGGGTGCCGTACTTAAGCTTCGTCTGAAAGCCGACCATATTATAGAGCGTGCCCAGCGCATTATCCTGGCGCAACTGCACAACCGCATAGGCCTTGACCGTCGGATTATGCGCGTTGGTCAGGCCCATCGGCTTCATCGGGCCGTGACGCAGTGTTTCAGCACCACGCTCGGCCATAACTTCGATTGGCAGGCAGCCATCGAAATAGGGCGTGCCTTCCCATTCCTTGAAATCGGTCGTATCGCCTTCAATGAGGGCTGCAACGAAAGCCTCATACTGCTCCTTATCCATGGGGCAGTTGATATAATCCTTGCCGGTGCCGCCGGGACCGACCTTGTCATAGCGCGACTGGAACCAGCACACATCCATATTGATCGAATCAAAGTGAATGATCGGCGCAATGGCATCGAAGAAGGCGAGCGCATCAGCACCTGTCTGTTCCTGAATGGCTTTCGCAAGTGCCGGTGCCGTCAACGGACCGGTTGCTACAATCGTTGTGCCCCATTCTTCCGGGGGCAGGCCGGTGATTTCTTCGCGCTCTATGCTAATCAGCGGGTGCGCTTCGAGTTTCGCTGTCACTGCCTGCGAAAAGCCCTCGCGATCAACTGCGAGTGCGCCACCAGCCGGAACCTGATGCGCGTCGGCGCACGCCATGATCAGCGAACCGGCAAGACGCATTTCGGCGTGAAGCACGCCGACCGCATTGGTTTCAGCATCATCAGAGCGGAAGGAGTTCGAACAGACGAGTTCTGCAAGCTGCTCCGTCTTATGCGCATCTGTGCCGCGAACCGGCCGCATTTCATGCAGAACCACAGGCACGCCGGCCTGCGCAATTTGCCACGCGGCTTCGGAGCCTGCGAGACCGCCACCAACGACATGTACGGGGGAGAGATTGGTATCTTTTGACATGGCAAATCCCTTACCTTCTTTGCCTGTCGCCTTCAATGGGAGAAGAGCCCAGCAGTTCGGAAAGAGTACCACAAAAACAAATGGCATCCGGCGCGGGAGGAGGTGCGACGGATGCCATTATTGTCAGACCGGAATTGGGAGGAGGAGAGACCGGTCTTAGTATCGCAAAGCATGGGAGGAGGAGTGCTTTGCGACAAACCGGGCCTGATGGGAGGAGGATTCAGGCCCAGCAAAATGAATTCTGTTTAGCGAGCCTTGGACTGACGCGCTACATAAGGAATGTCTGCGCGGGAAATGCCAAGGTCGTTGAGTTCGCGAGTCGAAAGCTGGTTGAGCTCATTGACAGTATCGCGGTAACGGCGCCAGTTGTTGTAAGAGCGTACGAGGTTCATGGTATTATTCCTTCATCGTTGAGGAACTGTGGTTCAATTCATCTTTTCTGTGTTCATGATATAACGCATTGTTTTCGTTAGTTGCAGGCCCGAGTTTGCATAGCTGCCTTGCGGGTTCTGCAACACACGCTAAATCGATTAGACTGGTCGGGCACAAATTTGCCTCAAACTGATTTGCGTTGCCTCTTTGCCAGCTGGCGAGTTTCCTATATGTTCCCAATCACTTGAATTAAATTTAGCATCAACAGATAGATCGTTCAGGAGTTGTTTTGTCGTTTTCAGTTTCCGTAGAGCGCCTGATCGAGCGTTGGCAGGATGACGGCCTTATCGACGCCGAAACCGCCTCGCGTCTCAATGTTGATCTTAAAAAACGGGGGCCACGCTTCAGTCTTGGCTCGGTTCTGGCCACACTTGGGGGGCTGCTGCTCGGTGCCGCTGTCATCATGCTGATTGCCGCCAACTGGCAGGACATGCCGCGCATCATGCGGATCGGTCTTGTCTTCGCGCTTATCTGGGCCTGTTATCTCGGTGGAGCATGGCGGCAATTGCGTGGCGACAAAGTGCTCCCGCAGGCCCTTTATATCGTTGGCGCTGCATCATTTGGTGCAGGTATCGCGCTTGTCGGTCAGATGTATCATCTGTCGGGCGATGTGCATTTGGCAGCACTTGTCTGGACCGGTGGCGTCTTAGCCGCTGCCTTGCTGTTGCGCTCGTCCGTTCTGACAGCGTTTGGTGCGGGCGTGGCCTGCTTCTATCTCTCCACCTATGTATATGACAATAATTATGGTGATCTCAGTTACCGCCTGATCGGACCGGTGCTCGTGCTGATTGGCGCTGCTGTGGCGCGCTATACCCGATCCCGTCATGCGGCGCATTTGTGGTGCCTGTTTGTACTTGGCTGGGCGTTACTTCTTTATGTCGAGAATGAAAACCGTATGATTCTCGGCTTGATGCTTCTGTTCGGCATGGCATTCATGCTGGCCGATGCTTTCGCACATGATGCACTTCAGAAGCTGACGCGCTTTGCGCATCCTCTTGCGTCTTACGGTCTGCTGCTCGCATTGCTGGCGCTTGGCATCTTGCAGGTTGACAGAATGTTCTCTTATTCCACGCCCGAGGGCATAGCGCATGATGTTATTTACGGCATCTTCGTTCTCGCACTTTCTATTGGAGCGCTTGCAATATGCGGGCGCGACAATGGCAGTTTGCGTTCTATTGCTTATGCGGCCTTCTCGTTTGAAGTGCTGTATCTGGCCTTTGCGACGGTTGGTTCGATGATCGGCACGTCAGGATTTTTCCTTACAGCCGGTATTCTGGTGCTTCTACTTGCTGCTTTTGTGCGCCGTATGGAAAACAGGTTCGGACGAAAGCGCGGGTCGGAGGTGCAGCAATGAGTGTTATGAAAAGCAAATGGCTTTATGCAGGTGCGGTTGCGGCCGCATTGCTTCAAACAGGCATTTTATATTCGAGTATTGAAAAGCGCGCCTCTGTGCTGCGGTCTGGCCATGAAGTGGTGTTGCAAACCCAGCCAGTCGACCCTCGCGATTTGATGCGTGGCGATTATGTCATCCTCGGCTATGATATTTCGACGATTGCGCTGACGCGTATTCAAGGAAAGCCTCCCCGCGATGCTCGCGATGTCTATGTGGCGCTGAAACCGGATGCTAACGGCATATGGCATTTTTCACGCGCGGCTTTCGTGCCTTTCACGGACCTCGCTTCTGATGAAGTGCAGCTTCATGGGGAATCAAATTATGTGATCCCTGATTATTCCGATGCCACCATCAACCTGCGTTACGGCATAGAACGCTATTATGTGCCCGAAGGTGAGGGGCGTGAGATCGAAGACAGCCAGCGAGATTTAAGCATTACAGCGGTGGTTGCCATCGACGATAACGGCACAGCGGTCATGAAGGCTTTGCGTGATAATGGTGTGCCGCTTTACGAAGAGCCGCTTTATTAATATCGCTGCTTTCGAAAAGGGGCTTGGCTCTTGCGACAGGATCGCTATATAGGGGCAGAAAGCACGAAAGCGCTTCGGCTTGAAAGAGCTGGCAAATCAATGCCGGTAAAAAGGCTTTTTTCCTTTGAACCGGGAAAATTGAATGATATAGAGACGCGCGCTTTCGAGGGCAGTTCAATATCTGAGACGAATTCAGTGCGTTCGGTTGAATGCACTTCGGCTTAGAAGCGGATATGGCGAAATTGGTAGACGCACCAGATTTAGGTTCTGGCGGGAGACCGTGGGGGTTCGAGTCCCTCTATCCGCACCAACTGCTGCAAGGCAACAGAATTTCTCTCCCGCGACAAGGCACATAGGCCGGCAACGGCGGGACAATGACAAGAAGTGAAGGTTTGAACATGCAGGTTACCGAAACGCTCAATGAAGGGCTGAAGCGCGAGATTAAAGTCGTGGTTCCGGCCGGAGATCTCGAAGCCAAGCTCTCTGAGCGGCTCGAAACTGCGCGTGGTCGCGCCAAGATCAACGGTTTCCGTCCAGGCAAGGTGCCAACGGCACACCTGCGCAAGACCTACGGCAAGTCCTTCATGGCCGAGATCGTGAACGAAATCCTCAACGATTCGTCGCGTTCGATTCTTGCGGACCGCAACGAAAAGTCGGCAACGCAGCCCGTCGTTTCGATGTCGGAAGACGAGAAGGAAGCTGAAAAGGTTCTCGACGGCAAGGCCGATTTCGTTTTCTCGCTGACCTACGAAGTTCTGCCAACGATCGAAGTCAAGGACTTCACGAAGATCGCTGTCACCCGTGAAGTCGTCGATATTTCGGAAGAAGAAGTTGACGAACAGGTCAAGCGCGTTGCTGCTTCGACCCGTACCTTTGAAGCAAAGAAGGGTAAGGCCGAAAACGAAGATCGCGTAACGATCGACTATCTCGGCAAGCTCGACGGTAAACCATTTGAAGGCGGCGCAGACACCGATGCGCAGCTCGTTCTTGGTTCGGGACAGTTCATTCCTGGTTTTGAAGAGCAGCTTATTGGCCTCAAGGCTGGCGACGAGAAGGTTATCAACGTAACTTTCCCTGCTGAATACGGTGCGGCGCACCTCGCAGGTAAGGAAGCAACCTTCGACATCACCGTAAAAGGCGTTGAAAAGGCTGGCGAACTCGTTCTCGACGATGAAACCGCTAAGAAGCTCGGTATTGAGTCGCTTGAGCGTCTGCGTCAGGTTGTTCGCGAACAGATCGAAAGCCAGTACGGCCAGATTACCCGTCAGAAGGTAAAGCGTCAGATTCTTGACGCGCTTGATGGCGATTATCAGTTTGAAACCCCGGAAAAGCTTGTTGAAGCCGAATTCAACAACATCTGGCAGCAGATCAACTTCGACCTGCAGCAGGCTGGCCGCACCTTCGAAGACGAAGAAACCACGGAAGAAGCTGCTCGCGAAGAGTATCGCAAGCTTGCTGAACGTCGCGTTCGTCTCGGTCTGGTTCTCTCCGAAATCGGCGAAAAGGCTGGCGTAGAAGTTTCTGAAGAAGAACTGCAGCGCGCTGTCTTTGATCAGGTACGCCGCTACCCAGGTCAGGAAAAGGAAATCTACGAATTCCTGCGCAAGACGCCGGATGCCGTTGCGAACCTCCGCGCGCCAATCTTCGAAGAAAAGGTCGTTGACCATCTGCTCGCAAACATCAACGTGACCGACAAGAAGGTCTCGAAGGAAGAGCTGACCGCAGAAGACGAAGATGCAGCCTCGGAAGCAAAGCCAGCCAAGAAGGCTGCGCCTAAGAAGAAGGTCGCTCCTAAGAAGAAGGCAGAAGAAAAGTCCGACGAGGCTTAATTCTTTTCACGCCCACTTTATCAGAAGGCCGCGCATTGCGCGGCCTTTTTCGTTTCAACTCCTGCAATTGATTGGCCGAAAAGCTTGCATCGTTGAGGGCTTTGTTCTAGCCAGTATGCAATCCGTTTTTAGCTCAATCCGAATATTTGCGAGCCAGCATGTCCCTTATCGATACGCGTATACCTGAACCAAAACGTTTCATTTCTGGTGCAACTGGCGACTGGGAAGTGGTCATCGGCATGGAAGTCCATGCGCAGGTTACGTCCGAGTCGAAGCTGTTCTCCGGTGCCTCCACATCCTTTGGTGCTGATCCGAATGCCAACGTATCTCTGGTTGATGCTGCCATGCCAGGCATGTTGCCGGTGATTAATCTTGAATGCGTCAAACAGGCTGTCCGTACAGGCATTGGTCTGAATGCGCAGATCAATCTCAAGTCGGTTTTTGATCGCAAAAACTATTTCTATCCCGATCTGCCGCAAGGCTATCAGATTTCGCAGTTCAAGCAGCCGATTGTTGGCGAAGGCAAGATCATGATCTCCGTTGGTCCTGACAACAAGGGCCAGTTCGAAGATGTTGAGATCGGCATTGAGCGTCTGCATCTCGAACAGGATGCGGGCAAGTCGCTGCACGATCAGCATCCAACCATGTCCTATGTCGATCTGAACCGTTCCGGTGTGGCGCTGATGGAAATCGTTTCCAAGCCAGACCTGCGTTCGTCTGACGAAGCACGTGCTTATCTGACCAAGCTGCGCACGATTGTCCGTTATCTCGGTACCTGTGACGGCAATATGGACGAAGGCTCGATGCGCGCCGATGTGAACGTCTCCGTTCGTCGTCCGGGCGGTGAATTCGGCACGCGTTGCGAAATCAAGAACGTCAATTCGATCCGCTTTGTTGGTCAGGCGATTGAAGTTGAAGCACGTCGACAGATTGCTATTCTGGAAGACGGTGGTTCAATCGATCAGGAAACCCGCCTGTTTGATCCTGTAAAGGGCGAAACCCGTTCGATGCGCTCAAAAGAAGAAGCGCATGACTATCGCTATTTCCCGGACCCTGACCTTCTACCGCTCGAATTCGATCAGGCTTTCGTTGATGCGCTTGCCGCTGATTTGCCTGAGTTACCCGATGTCAAAAAAGACCGCTTGGTCGAAACGCTCGGCATTTCGGTTTATGACGCTTCGATTCTCGTCTCGGAAAAGGCAATTGCAGACTATTACGAAGCGGTGAGTGAGGGCCGTGACGGCAAGCTGGCTGCAAACTGGGTCATCAATGATCTTCTTGGCGCATTGAACAAGGCTGGCAAGGACATTGAAGAATCGCCTGTTTCGCCAGCGCAGTTGGGCGGCATCATCGATCTGATCAAGGACGGAACAATTTCCGGCAAGATCGCCAAGGAACTCTTTGAGATCGTCTGGAATGAAGGTGGCGACCCGAAGAGCCTCGTTGAAGAACGCGGTATGAAACAGGTCACGGATACCGGTGCGATTGAGAAAGCCGTTGACGATATTATCAGCGCCAACCCGGACAAGGTTGAACAGGCCAAGGCCAAGCCAAGCATGGCGGGTTGGTTCGTTGGTCAGGTGATGAAGGCAACAGGCGGCAAGGCCAACCCGCAGGCCGTCAATGATCTGGTTAAGTCCAAGCTTGGGATTGAAGAATAATGTGGGTTCGCAGCGCCAGTGAGGCCGATCTGAAGGCTGTGCACGAGTTGCTGGTTTCGACTTGGCATGCGACCTTCGATGACGTTCTTGGCCGGGAGACGGTCGACGCCGTTACCGGAAAATGGCACTCGGTTGCAGCACTCAAAGCCAATCTCAAGAAGCCATATTCGGAATTTATCGTTGCAGATAACGGCGAGGGCGGTATCGATGGAATGGCTTTTGCAAGCCAGACCGGAGAAGGCAAAGCCTCGCTGCACCAGCTTTATGTGCGCCCCGAAGCGCAGGTACAGGGCATCGGCACAATGCTTTTGGCAGAAGTCGAAATGGCTTTCCCGGGTGTGAACACGATGCGCCTTGAAGTGATTGAGCGCAATGAAAAGTCGGTTCGTTTCTATGAGCGCAAAGGCTATGCGCGGGTTGGGCGCAGTGAAGATTGGGGTGATCCCAATTGCAAGGAACCGGTGCTGATTATGGAAAAGTCTCTTGAAGGCTGGAGCATGTAGGAACGCGTTGCTGCCGCTTCATACTCTTGTGACAGCGGCAACTTGCCCCTTGCGTTGCGCGTTTGATAGGGCCATAAGCGTTGAAAACCCGGCAGTTTTACTGCCTGTGGCAATAACGGATCTGGATAGGTCATGAAGAAATTTCTTACGCAAGTCTTCACATGGTGGAATGGCCAGACACTTGGCACCCGCTTTCATACCTGGCGCAAAGGCGAACGGGTTGGTGAAGACGAGTTCGGCAATATTTACTATCAGGGTGGTAAAGACTCTGAAGGTCGTACACGCCGCTGGGTCATTTTCAATGGCTATGCGGAAGCAAGCGCTATTCCTCCGGGCTGGCATGGCTGGATGCATCACCGTGTTGATACACCGCCAAGCAAGGAAGATTACAAGCCGCGCGACTGGCAGAAGCCACATTTGCAGAACCTGACAGGTTCACCGCTGGCTTATCGTCCAAAAGGTGCTATCGCGATTCCGGGAACGCAGCCTGCGGAACGCCCGCGCGTGACCGGCGAATACGATGCCTGGACACCGGGCAGCTAAGTTTTATGAAAAGATCGGCGTGTGGTTTACCGCCGGTCTTTTTCTTTAGCGTCACACTGCAAAAGCCCTGAGGATAGATGCTTGCGAAGCATTGTTGCTTGCAGCTGGGCTACGAATCGTCACAATTGACGATTAGAAACGATTGCGGCTCTATATTTAACCAGATTGTACGGATATCCGTTTTGACGAAGCATTCTCCCGGCACGGCTGTTAACGGAAAGAACTGGATAATGAGTGCTGTGAAACTCGCTTTGCTCACAGCTCTCGCTGGTACATTGAGCTTTAATACAGCCTATGCAGAGCGCATTTCCAATCCTGTTGCCGAATTTTCGGGGTTGGACAAGATCACTGGGCGCATCACAACCTTTGATGTTTATATCAATGAGACAGTGCAATTTGGTGCGCTGCAGGTAACGCCCAAGGTTTGCTATTCTCGCACTGAGAATGAGGCACCGCGCACAGATGCCTTTGTCGAAGTTGATGAAATCACACTTGACCGAAAAATCCGCCGGATTTTTACAGGCTGGATGTTTGCGGATAGTCCTGGCTTGAACGCTGTTGAACACCCGATTTATGACGTATGGCTGAAGAACTGCAAGCAGTCTTCTGACGTCCCGCCGCCTGATCAGCGCAAATAATCTTGAGATTCAGAATAAAGCTGTGCCCTGAAGCGCGTCTTCGAGCAGCTTTTCATATTTCTTGCGCCGGACTTCGATCGCACCGAAGCGCTCAAGATGCGCGGTCGTGAACTGGGTATCGAGCAGCACAAAGCCCTGCCGCTTCAGATGTTCCACCAGAAAAGCGAGGCAGACCTTTGATGCGTCACGCTTGCGCGTAAACATGCTCTCGCCAAAGAAAGCGCGTCCCAGCGTAACGCCATAAAGTCCACCCACGAGCTTACCCTCATGCCACGCTTCAACGGTGTGGCAATGACCGGCATCAAAAAGCTGACCATAAGCTTCGCGAATTGGCCCGTTAATCCATGTGCGTGCTCGTTCGCCGGTGCCGCTTGCGCAGCCGTCGATAACTCCCTCGAAATCGCTGTCGAGACAGATTTCAAAAACTGCTTGCCGGATGGTTTTTTGCAGGCTTTTCGGAACGTGAAAGCCATCAAACGGGATGATGCCGCGCTTTTCAGGACGAACCCAGAAAATCTCCGGGTCATCCGCTTCTTCTGCCATCGGAAAAACTCCGGTGGCGTAGGCCCGCAGGAGCAACTCCGGGTCGATTGAATAGTCGTCCGGGGAAGCTCCTGCGGTCACTTTACTTATGCACCTGGTGTTTCAGACTGCTTAGCCAGATATTTTTCCAGCCAATGAATGTCGTAGTCGCCATTGGCGATGTCCTGATTGGAAATCAGGTCCTGGAACAGGGGCAGGGTCGTCTTGACACCATCGACCACGAACTCATCAAGTGCGCGACGCAGACGCATCATGCATTCAACGCGGTTGCGGCCATGAACGATGAGCTTGCCGATGAGGCTGTCATAGTAAGGCGGGATGCGGTAGCCGGAATAGACGCCCGAATCCACACGAATGCCAAGGCCACCCGGCGTATGGTAATGCGTGATCAGACCCGGTGAAGGCGTAAAGTTACGCGGATCTTCCGCATTGATACGGCATTCAATGGCATGACCGGAGAAGCGGACTTCATCCTGCTTGACCGAAAGACCGAGACCTGCTGCCACACGGATCTGCTCGTGTACGAGATCAATGCCGGTGATCGCTTCGGTAACCGGATGCTCCACCTGCAAACGGGTGTTCATTTCGATGAAATAGAACTCGCCGTTTTCATATAGGAACTCAATCGTGCCAGCACCGCGATAGCCCATGTCGGCAACAGCATTGGCGCAGACCATGCCGATCTTGTCACGTGCTTCAGCGTTCAACGCTGGGGAATTGGCTTCTTCCCAAACCTTCTGGTGGCGGCGCTGCAACGAGCAGTCGCGTTCGCCCAGATGGATTGCATTGCCTGCACCATCGCCCATCACCTGAACTTCGATGTGACGCGGCTTTTCGAGGTATTTCTCGATATAGACTGCATCGTCACCAAATGCCGCACCCGCTTCGGTGCGAGCGGTTGAGAGAGCGACTGAGAGGTCTTCCTCGGTGCGTGCAACCTTCATGCCGCGACCACCACCGCCGGCGGATGCCTTGATGATGACCGGATAGCCGATTTCTTTTGCGATGCGCTTGGCTTCGTTTTCGTCGGTTACGCCGCCATCTGAACCCGGAACGACTGGAATGCCAAGGCGCTTAGCCGTGCGCTTGGCTTCAATCTTGTCGCCCATGATACGGATATGCGAAGAGGTTGGTCCGATGAAGGTAATGCCGTGTGCTTCAAGAATTTCAGCAAACTTAGCATTTTCCGACAGGAAGCCGTAGCCCGGATGGATTGCATCCGCGCCTGTGATTTCGCAAGCGGCAACGATTTGATGAATATTCAGATAGCTGTCGCGTGATGGAGGCGGTCCAATGCACACACTTTCGTCCGCAAGGCGAACATGCATCGCATCGGCGTCTGCCGTGGAATGAACTGCGACCGTCTTGATGCCCAGTTCTTTACAAGCCCTGAGCACGCGAAGAGCGATTTCGCCACGATTGGCTATGAGTATCTTTTGAAACATTGCGCTTTGCTGCCCGTTCATTGAATAAGCCGAAATTCTTCTGACCAGATCGTCGTCTTATTCGATGACGACCAGCGGCTCGCCGAATTCGACGGGCTGTGCATCTTCGATCAGAATAGCCTTGACTGTACCGGCGCGCGGAGCGGCGATCTGGTTCATGGTCTTCATGGCTTCGATGATCAGAAGGGTCTGGCCTTCCTTAACCTGTGTGCCAACTTCGATGAAGTTGCGTGCGCCGGGAGCAGGCGCCAGATAGGCGGTGCCGACCATTGGTGAAGGAACAGCGTTCTTGCTGAGTTCTGCCTTGGTT
The DNA here is from genome assembly GCF_039674265.1 of Brucella sp. TWI559. Taxonomy (NCBI): domain Bacteria; kingdom Pseudomonadati; phylum Pseudomonadota; class Alphaproteobacteria; order Hyphomicrobiales; family Brucellaceae; genus Brucella; species Brucella sp. TWI559. Next base: position 139,421 of record NZ_JBDJNE010000004.1, on the reverse strand, counting down.
GGCTCTGCGGCAACAACAGCAGCGACAGGCGCTGGGGCCGCGGCGGGTGCTGCCTGCATCACGGTGGCAGCCGCCTGAACCGTTACCTTGCGCGAAACGCGAATACGCAGATCGCCATGCTCGACTTCAATGTCGGTCAGGTCGGTTTCATTGAGAATGTCCGCGAGATCGCGGATTGTTTCTTTGTCGATGACGGATGATTTGCTGGACATATCAGGCCCCTTTACGCTTGCCCGTTGTTTTCTTCTTCTTTGGCAATTGCCGCGAGTGCGCGCAGGCCGAGCAGGTATCCCTCCGCGCCAAAGCCGCAGATAACGCCTTTGGCGACTGCGGAGACATAGGAGTGATGCCGGAAAGCTTCACGCGCATGAATATTAGAAAGATGCACTTCCACAGCCGTAACCTTGGCCGAGCGGATGGCATCGTGAATAGCAACCGAAGTATGACTGTATGCAGCCGGATTGATCAGGACATAGGCGTTTTTCTCGCCTGCTTCCTGGATCCAGCTCACCAGCTCACCTTCATAATTGGTCTGGCGAAAATCGATAGCAAGGCCCCATTGTTCAGATTCGCGTTTGCAGCTCGCTTCGATATCATCGAGCGTTGCCACACCGTAGATGCCCGGCTCGCGCTTCCCCAGAAGGTTGAGATTGGGACCATTCAGAACAAAAACCGTTTTTACCATGTTCATCCGTTGTGGATTACGGGCCTATTACGAAATTTCGACTACACTTCGCATTTCATATAGAGGGCTTAGACGCAAGCTGAAACCCTCTAAATCAATGCTAATGTTTCACCACCGCGTTTTTCCCGCTATTCTTTGTGGAATGAACGCAATATGTGGCAAAAATAGTCATTTATACGCTCTGATTAAGTGATTGCGCGTCCTCGAAAATCAAGAAGACACGATCTCAATCAGGCTAGCTTTTGTTTGCCGAGCGTGCGGCTGCGATTCTTTCGATCAAACCTTCGGCACCAATTGCACCCGGAACAAGTTCGTTTCCGATGATGTAAGACGGCGTTCCGGTGATGTTGAGCTTTTGGGCAAGCTGATAGGTTGCCTGGAAAGCCTTGGTGATGGCTGGATCTTTCATCTTTTCACGAAGCTGTGTTTCATCCGCTCCGAGCTTGACCGCGTCAGCTATCGCAGACACTTCCGTTGCGCGTTCCTGTGCACCGAGAAGAAGCTCATGATATTCGACGTATTTTTCGGGCATCAAAGCTCTGAAAGCTTGTGCCACGACATGTGCACGCATGGAATCCGGGCCGAGAATTGGGAATTCCTTCATCACGAAGCGCACATTCGGATCGTTTTTGAGAATGGCTTCCATGTCGGGCAGGGCACGTTTGCAGTAGCCGCAGTTATAATCGAAAAACTCATAAACAGTGACATCACCGTTTGGATTGCCAAACACAGCATCATGCGCTGGATTGAAGAGCTGGTCTTTGCTGGAAGCCAGGATTTGCTTGACCTGTTCCTGCGCTGCCTCTGCCTGCTTGGTTTCAAGCGCGGTCTGCACTTCGACCATGATTTCAGGGTTCTGCAACAGATAGTTGCGAATAATGTTCTCAATGCCCTGTTGGGTCATTGCGGGGTTAGCCGTCGCGACGACAGGGGCTACCGGCGCGGCCTGATTGGCTGTACTGCCTGCATAAAAACCCAGAGCAAGGGCTGCGGCGCCAACAACGCCACCAGCGATCGAGCCCAAAATCACATTCTTCATAACTTTCACTTTCTTACGTGCTGAAAAGCTGTGCAGGACATCGATGCCAAGCCTAGCTGATATAGCGACTGTGCTGATTATTTTTTAGCCTTTGCGTTGATAATATCCTGCGCACGCAACCAGTCGGGTGTTCCCCGTTTAAGCTGTTTTTGCGCACGGATCGCAAATATCTGCGCCTGTTGTAGGTTCCCGGAATAATAGTTCATGTCCGCGGTCGCAAGGTCTGCGCGTGCCATGTCCCCTGACTGGCCGTAGGCTTGCGCCAGAAACCCATATCCGCCGGGGAATTCCGGGTCCGCAGCGATGCCGGCTTTCAATTCTCTGATGGCCGCAGGCATATTGGCTTTGTTACCCGTGAGCATCAAGGCACGACCATAGCTCATGCGAAGCAATGGCGATTTGCGTGTATCGAGCGAGACTGCGCGCTGGAAAGCCTTGGCAGCAGCTTCTGGATTGTTCGCCTTGATCAGAACTTCTCCCATCATTTCCTGAAAATACGGGTTCTTCGGTTGTTCTTTAATCAGCGCTTCGAATTTTGGTATTGCGGAGCGTGCGGAACCGTTCAGATAAGTTGTAATCGCGTTGCCATACCGGGCGGGTAAGCCGCCGGGATTGGCGCGGAACATGCGCTGCAATGCGCCCATATTATTGGAATAGGCTGCGATCTTGGCGCGCGCCATGTCATGTCGGAGCTGGAGAGCGGGTGAATCGACCTTGTTGAAATTCGGGCTATTCTTCGCAAGCTCCTCAAGATTGGCAATGCGTTCGCGCGGCAGCGGGTGGCTGATGCGATACTGGTCGATCTGCGTGCCGGAAAGCGAAAGCGCAGATGCAAAACGCTGGAACGTATCCAGCATACCCTTCGTGGATTGGCCTGTTGCATTGAGATAATTCACAGCCAGCCGATCTGCGGTGATTTCTTCGGTGCGCTGATAGCTGAGCAGGCTACGCATTGCCATTTCAGAACTGCCCATAGCAATGCCGCCACCAGCACCGGCAGCAGCACTGCTACCGGTTGCTGCACCTGCAACACCGGCCCCAACACCCAAAAGCATACCGATAACGGCCATGGTGCGTGCGCGGCTTAATTGTTCACGCAGCCGGTCCTGATGACCACCTGCAATGTGGCCCGCTTCATGCGCAATCACGCCGATGATTTCATTGGGCGTTTCCGCCTGCATGATTGCACCGGTATTGATAAAAATACGGCGACCATCAACGAAGGCGTTGAAACTCTGCGAATTGACCAGGATGACGCGGACACCGCGTCCGCCAAGTTTTGCTGCTTTGAGAATGGGGGCGGCGTAATCTGCAACCAGCGCTTCAATTTCAGCATCGCGAACAATCGGAACTCCGCCGCCGCGCGATTGCGCCTCTGCAGGCAATATGCCTGTCACAGCCACAGCGAGGGCTGCAAATGCGGCCACTGAGCGGCGCATCATAGTTTGAAAGGAAATCGCTTTGGCTGAGAAAGTTGCAGTCATACTTTCCATATTGCCCCTCATTCTCCTCAAATCTGGCTTATAATTAATAGGGTTTTGGTGCGAATCTTAGCACTTCCATATGTCTCTAAGTATCTTAAATCAAACTTCATCGCTGTTTTTACTATAGCGCTGTTGCTTTACCAATCCGGCGATTATAGGGCGGGGGAGTTGAATTGCATTCACCGCTTTTCTGGAGGCCAAGTTGAATATTCTTTCCAACCGTAGCGCAGTCGAACCGTTTCACGCCATGGATGTTCTGGCGGAAGCCAATCGTCGTCGTGCTGCGGGCCATCCGATGATTTCGATGGCAGTCGGGCAACCGGCAGACCCGGCACCGCAAGCCGTCCGGCTGGCTGCGGAGCGTGCACTGAAAGATGGCCGCATCGGTTATACGGATGCGCTTGGCCTGATTGAACTGCGCGAAGCGATTGCCGGGCATTATGCGCACAACTATGGTGTGTCGGTTTCTCCGGAACGCATTGCGATTACCACAGGGTCGTCAGCAGCCTTTAATCTAGCATTTCTCGTCTATTTCGACCCCGGTGATCGCGTTGCGATCACGCGTCCGGGCTATCCAGCTTATCGCAATATCCTGAAGGCTCTTGGTCTTGAAGTGGTGGAAATTGCCAATGAGGGCGGAGCATCCGGCGCGTTGACGGCAAAGGCGCTTGCCGCAGCCCACGCAGAAAAGCCGTTGAAAGGGGTGCTTTTTGCCAGCCCTGCCAACCCAACGGGCGCGGTGATTGACAAGCCCGAACTCAAAGCAATCATTGAGACCGCGCAGGATCTCGGCATCCGCGTTATTTCTGATGAAATCTATCACCGCCTTTCCTATGAGAAGGAAGATGTGACGGCATTGCAGATGTCAGACGATGTAACGATCATCAATTCGTTCTCCAAATATTATTGCATGACCGGCTGGCGCATCGGCTGGATGGTTCTGCCTGATGCCGATGTACGCGCTATCGAATGTCTGGGGCAGAGCCTTTATATTTCCGCACCGGAGCTTTCGCAGCGCGCAGCAATTGAAGCGTTTAACGCGACCGCTGAGCTTGAACGAGTCAAAGACCGCTATCGTCAGAACCGGAAAATCCTGCTTGAGCACTTGCCGCGCATGGGGCTCAATCTCGCGGCACCGATGGATGGCGCATTCTACGCCTATTGTGATGTGTCGCGCTTTACCAATGACAGTATGCAATTTGCGCGTCGCATGATCGCTGAAACCAACATAGCCGCAACACCCGGACGTGATTTTGATCCGATCGATGGGCACCGGACGATGCGTTTTTCTTATGCAGGCAGCCTTGGAGAAATAGAGGAAGCGGTTCGTCGCCTCGAAGAATGGCTTCCGCAGCAGAAAGTCTGATCGCTACTAAATCGATATTGTAAAACAAAAACCGGCGTCTCCGCCGGTTTTCTTATATTCTACATCAGAATTTTGGCAGGGCTTAGAAAAAGCCCTTTTTCTGCCACCAGCCACCGCGCTTCGGCTTCTGTTCTTCAGCGTCGCTTGATGTAACAACGGGCTCTGAAACCTTCTGCGGTTCTGCAATGGTCGCCACTTCTGCCTCGGCAACAGTTTCCTTGACCGCAGTCTCTTCAACCTCCGGCTTTGCTGCCGCCTTGCGTGGACGACGCTTTGGTTTTTCCGTTTCAACGGCTTCCGCAGGCGCAGGCGCTTCTGCCGGAGTTTCCTCCTCAACAGCCTTCTTGCGCGAGCGTGTCTTGCGGGCAGGCTTGGTTGCTTCATCTGCAACACCATCGTCAGAAGCAACTTCTTCAGACTTCGCAGTCTTGCGACTACGCGGCTTGCGGGCTGGCTTTGCGGGTTTTTCCGTATCTTCAACGCTGGCCGCTTCGGGCGCTTCTACCACATCAACCGTAACGGCTTCTGCAGCAACAGCTTCGCTGGCAACGATGTTCGCCGGTTCTTCTTCAACCTTAGCCGGGATAACCGGTGTGTAGCCGACAAATTCCGGATCAGGTATTTTTTTGACCTGAATATCGTCTTCACGACGGTTCTTGCGTCCACCACGGCGGCCACGACGACGCTTCTTGCGACGATCTTCTTCGCTCTGTGAAGCGCTTTGCTGAGTGCCCGTGTTCTCTTCATCATCTTCGTCAGATGCGTCAGAGTCCGTTTCAGCCTGTCCGTTCTGCTCACCATTTTCGCGATCACGACCACCGCGACGGCGGCGGCGACGGCGACGTTTGCGATCACCTTCTTCGCTGTTTTCTTCGCGCGGCTGCGCTTCGGTCTTGATTTCTTCTTCGCCGTCATCCTCATCAAGCGGGATGTCGGGGTCGTTGAGATCATCTTCGTAGACAATTGGCTGCGCAGGCTGGATTGTCACTGGACGCGTCGACGGCGCACCTTTGTCGATGACAAAATGCTGATGACCAACGCTGTCGTCTGCATCAATGCTGATTTCGGCACCGAAGCGGCCTTCAAGTTCAGCCAACAATTCGCGCTTATGGTTCAGCACATAAAGTGCTGATGCAACCGGGGTGCGGACAGTGATGTCATAGCCCGAGTGACGCAGAAGATAGTCCTCAATGCCACGAATAATATGTAGCGCCATCGACGAGTCGGAGCGAACATGTCCCGTGCCACCACAATGCTGGCAAACCTGCATCGTGCTTTCGAGAACCGATGCGCGGATGCGCTGGCGCGACATTTCCAGAAGGCCGAAATGTGAAATGCGACCGACCTGAATGCGCGCGCGGTCGTCTTTCAGGCAGTCCTTCATCTTCTTTTCGACAGCACGGTTATTGCGCTTTTCTTCCATGTCGATGAAGTCAACAACGATCAGACCGGCAAGGTCGCGCAGACGCAGCTGGCGCGCAACTTCTTCGGCTGCTTCCAGATTTGTCTGGAGGGCAGTGTCTTCAATCGAATGTTCGCGGGTCGAGCGCCCCGAGTTTACGTCGATCGCAACAAGCGCTTCGGTCTGATTGATGATGAGGTAGCCGCCTGATTTCAGCGTCACTTGTGGCAGAAGCATCCGATCAAGTTGTGCTTCCAGACCATAACGTGTGAAAACAGGAACCTGTTCGCGATAAGGTTGAACAACTTTTGCGTGGCTTGGCATAAGCATCCGCATGAAGTCTTTCGCTTCACGATAGCCGGTTTCACCTGCAACGAGGATCTCTGTGATGTCTTTGTTATAAAGGTCACGGATCGAGCGCTTGATCAGACTGCCTTCTTCATAGACGAGGGAAGGTGCCGTCGATTGGAGGGTGAGCGTGCGGACATTTTCCCACATGCGCATCAGATATTCATAGTCGCGCTTCACTTCCGCCTTGGTGCGGTTTGCACCTGCGGTACGCAAAATCACACCCATGCCCTGCGGCACTTCGAGGTCTTTGACGATTTCCTTAAGGCGCTTGCGGTCCTGCGGATTGGTGATCTTGCGCGAAATACCGCCGCCACGCGCGGTGTTCGGCATCAGAACCGAATAACGACCGGCCAGTGAAAGATAAGTCGTGAGAGCTGCGCCTTTATTGCCGCGCTCTTCTTTGACCACCTGAACCAGAATGATCTGGCGACGCTTGATCACTTCCTGAATGTTATATTGACGGCGATTGGTGCGACCATGCGATGGAAGTTCTTCCATTGCATCTTCGGACCCAACCGATTCAACCATGTCTTCTTCATTTTCGACATCGTTGTCGTCATCATCGTCGGCATCAATGGCTTCGGAAATGACATTGCCGTTCTGCTTCATCAGGGCGATGGCAGGTGTTCCGGGAACATAATTTGCAAAGGCCGGCCCGACGGGCTCTGCCGCAGGCAGACCGTTATTGGCGTTGCTGGAATACGAATCACCATTCTGATCATCGCGACGTCCGCGACGGCGATGACGACGCGAGCGATCATTGGCTTTCGCCTTTGGCTCGTCTTCGTCTTCTTCTGCACGCGCGGCTTTTGCTTCCGCTTCCAGCAGTGCCAGACGATCAGCAACCGGAATCTGATAATAATCAGGATGGATTTCAGAAAATGCCAGGAAGCCATGGCGATTGCCGCCATATTCCACGAATGCAGCCTGAAGCGAGGGTTCGACGCGGGTAACGCGCGCGAGATAAATATTCCCTTTTAACTGCTTCTTATGCTCCGACTCAAAGTCGAATTCTTCAATTTTGTTGCCACGCGTTACGATAACGCGCGTCTCCTCCGGGTGGGAGGCATCTATAAGCATTTTGTTGGACATTAGTGTCTTTCCTGCCGGCGCGAAGACGCAAGCCGCGTGCGCCGGACGAAACCCTGAAGGCTGTCGTCCTGGCTGGGCTGTATCTGCCGGATGATATTGGGTTCGTCGGAATAAAAGCTGCTGTTGCTGCGCGCGATGGCCTCGTGGCGATCACGGTCTTCAGGCTTGCAATGGTCAGTCTTGCTTGACCCATAGCTGTTCCGAACGAAACGACCTCATATATGACCCGAAAAAGCCGGGCCGACCTCTTTGCTCTTCTGGAGCACTGGCGACAGCGCGTACCCATGCGCAGTCGGCCGATTAAAAAACGGAGATGGCAGGGGAGCCGTATTCCGTTGAATTCTGTGCGGGTTAATGGGTGGCGAACTTATTACACCACTGTTTTCGCTGACTTTCCTCGCGCTCCGTTTTGAAAACCGGCAAACGAATCTGGCAGCGATGCCATAACCTAGCTTTAGCTTTTATGGCCTCGTTTGAACGATGACAAGTACGAATATCAGTTGACAGCCTCATCGCAATTTTGACGAAAGGTAGTTATAGAGCTGAAATTGGTTGATTGAGTCCCCGAAATGCGGGTTGAAAAGCCTTCATTAACCACAATTTTGTAGGGGTAGATTTGGAAGGCTTCGGGCTCAAAATCATTCCATAAAGTTTGGATAGCGATTACGGATGCAATGTCTGAACCAAAATTTTGATGATCAAAAAAAGTCGGCCATACGAATTGCTTTCATGGCTTTCTCGATCATTTGTGCGGTCTTTTTTCAAATGGCCACAGCGAAAGCGGCGCCGGATGCACCGCTGATGGCGCTGACCTATCGCATGGCGGGCGATGATTTGCGCATGCGGATTGTGATTAATTTTGATCGCCAGCCGAAATTTTCCACATTGTTGCTCGCCAATCCGCATCGTTTGGTTTTTGATTTGCCGGAAACACGTTTCGGTTTTGATGACAAAAGCCTTGAGGCGAGGGGAATTGTTTCACGCGTGCGTTATGGTCTGGTCAGTGAAAACCGGTCCCGGCTCATTCTGACATTGCGCGGTCCTTTCAACGTCGAAAATGTTCAGGTTCTCCCGAATGAGACGACGCCCGGCTATCGTCTGATTGCTGATATTGTTGCATCGTCGGATCGTGAATTCGCGGAAAAACTTGCGGCCCAGTATGACGTCACCGGTTCCACGGAACGTAAGCACGCCGCCAGTGCCACGGCACTTCCCCTCAGAAGTGATAGCAAGCGCCCGTTTGTTGTGATGATTGATCCCGGTCACGGGGGTATCGACAGCGGCGCTGAAAGCCTCAGTGGTATCAAGGAAAAAGATCTGACACTCGCTTTTGCGAAAGAATTACGGGACCGACTGGCCAAAGAGAAGAACATCAAAGCTTTGATGACGCGAGATGACGACAGGTTTCTGCGTCTTTCTGAGCGTGTGCGTCTGGCGCGCCAGCATGATGCGGATCTTTTCATTTCGATCCATGCGGATACGATCAATCAGGGCGATATTCGCGGCGCAACGGTCTATACGATCTCCGATAAGGCGTCGGATTTCGTTGCGCGTGCCATGGCCGAGCGAGAAAACAAATCCGATAGCATCGGAGGTGCTACTCCTGAAGCACAGCCTGAAGTGGCCGATATCTTGCTTGATTTGACGCGGCGCGAAACGCATACATTTTCGCTCAGTTTTGCCGAGAAAGTCATTGGTGCGCTGCAAGGCGAGGTCAACCTTATCAACAATCCGCATCGTTTTGCAGGCTTTCAGGTTCTGCGGGCGCCGGATGTGCCGTCTGTTCTGATTGAAATTGGCTATTTGTCGAATGCGGAAGACGAAAAACTGATCAGCAATCCTGAATGGCGTCGGAAGCTTGCGGACCGCATTGCGGTGGCTATCAGAGCATTTGAAATTCAAAAACGTCCTGATATTTTGTCAAAAGGCTGAAATAGTGTAGTTTTCAGTAGGATTTAATATCTGGCGTTGCTTATAAGATGCATGGTTGCAACAGCTTTACGTATTTTTGTCACCCTTTTCGTATTGTGGGGGTTTAATTGGTAAAAACTTGGAAACGATCTTGCCTTTGACGCATTTGGTGGTCACTAACCCATCTGTTGGTTGAAGCGTTTTTGATCGGCGGGCAGCATTAAAGATGCTCCCTTGTTTTTACTGATAATCTGAAGGCGGGATTCCGGATAAATGGTAAGGCTTATCGGATATTTCTTTGGAATTGGAACGGTTCTGGCTCTGATTGTTGCCGGAGGCGTTGCAGTTTATATTGGAAGTCTCACCAAGGATTTGCCTGATTACGAGGTGCTCGCAAAATACGAGCCGCCAGTAATGACACGCGTCCATGCATCGGACGGTAGCCTTATGGCCGAATATGCGCGCGAGCGCCGCATGTATTTGCCTATTCAGGCTATTCCGAACCGCGTCAAGGCTGCTTTTATCTCAGCTGAAGACAAGACCTTCTATGAGCATCATGGTCTCGATTTTGGTGGTCTTACCCGTGCGGTTCTCACCAACTTGAAGAATATAGGTTCTGGTCGCCGCCCGGTCGGTGCTTCGACCATTACGCAGCAGGTCGCAAAGAACTTCCTTCTTTCGTCAAATCAGACCTATGACCGCAAGATCAAGGAAGCCATTCTTGCGATGCGCATTGAGCAGGCCTATTCCAAGGACCGCATTCTTGAGCTTTACCTTAATGAAATTTTCTTCGGTCTTGGCTCCTATGGTATCGCCAGTGCAGCTCTGACCTATTTCGATAAGTCCGTTGGCGAGTTGAGCATTGCCGATGCCGCTTATCTGGCAGCCCTTCCTAAAGGTCCGAACAATTACCATCCGTTCCGTTACCCTGAACGCGCGATTGAACGCCGCAACTGGGTGATCGACCGTATGGCTGAAAACGGCTACATCACCACCCAGGAAGCTGAGGAAGCCAAAAAAGAACCGCTTGGCGTGAAGACCCGCACAGCAACCCATTACCTGTTTGCGTCTGAATATTTCAGTGAAGAGGTGCGCCGCCAGATCATTCAGAAATATGGCGTTGATGCACTTTATGAAGGCGGACTGTCTGTCCGGACGACGCTCAATCCTACCTTACAGGTCGAAGCCCGGAAGTCGCTTCAGTCAGCATTGCTTCGCTATGATGAAGCGCGTGGATGGCGCGGTCCCGTGAAACATGTCGAAATCGGCAGTGATTGGGCCACAGCCTTCGGTGATATGCAGTCCTATGAAGATGTGCCCGAATGGCAGCTTGCTGTTGTGCTCAATGTTTCTGCGGCCGGTGCCGATATTGGTCTTCAGCCTGCCGTTGAAGGTTCAGGCTCGCGCAGCAAGGAACGCAAACGCGCATTTATTTCAGCCGATGACATGAAATGGGCAATGCGTGTTACCAACATTGATGGCAAGCGCGGAAGTGCAAAATCGCCAGAAGGCGTGTTGAAAGCTGGCGACATTATTTATGTGTCGAAAGTCGGTGAGGGCGATTCCCGTTTCCGTTTGCAGCAGCCTCCGAAGCTGCAAGGGGCATTGGTTGCAATGGACCCGCATACGGGCCGTGTTCTGGCGATGGTGGGCGGATTTTCCTACGGTCAGTCTGAATTCAACCGTGCCACGCAGGCCTATCGCCAGCCTGGTTCGTCCTTTAAGCCATTCGTTTATGCAGCAGCCCTTGATAATGGCTACACACCGGCCTCCGTTGTTCTCGACGGTCCGCTGGAGGTCAATCAGGGTGGCTCACTTGGCGTATGGGCTCCCAAAAACTATTCCGGCAAGTTCTCCGGTCCCTCGACGCTTCGTTATGGTATCGAACAGTCGCGTAACGTCATGACCGTGCGCCTTGCACAGGACATGGGCATGAAGACGGTAGCCGAATATGCGGAGCGCTTCGGTATTTACGACAAGATGCTGCCCGTCCTTTCTATGGCGCTTGGTGCCGGTGAAACGACAGTTCTGCGCATGGTTACAGCTTATTCTGTCATCGCCAATGGCGGAAAAAGCATCACGCCGTCAATGATCGACCGCATTCAGGATCGCTACGGCAAGACGGTGTTCAAACATGATGCGCGCAAGTGCGAAGGTTGTAATGCTCAACAATGGTCTAATCAGGACGAGCCGACATTGATCGATGATCGCGATCAGGTGCTTGATCCGATGACCGCCTATCAGATTACATCGATGATGGAAGGTGTTGTGCAGCGCGGTACGGCCCAGATTCTTAAGAGCCTTGACCGTCCGCTCGCCGGTAAGACTGGCACGACCAATGACGAAAAAGATGCATGGTTTGTTGGCTTTACGCCTGATCTCGTTGTCGGTGTATTCATGGGATACGACACACCAACGCCGCTTGGCCGGGGTGGTACCGGTGGTGGTTTGGCTGCTCCTGTGTTCAAGGATTTCATGACGCAGGCTCTGGCTGGCACGCCGAAAGTGGATTTCCGTGTACCGGAAGGCATGACGCTGATTGCTATCAATCGGAAGACTGGTATGCGTACAAATCAGGGCGATCCGAATCTGATCATGGAAGCATTCAAGCCGGGTACCGGTCCTTCTGATACCTATTCCGTGATCGGCATGGACCAGTATCGTGAAGGCTCGCCAGTTCAGCCGCAGTCACCGCAGGCAACCCGCGCCATCAATTCTGGATCGGGCGGACTTTACTGACCTCTGCCTCTTTACACTGTGCCGCGTGCTAATTATGGTCCGCGGCGCCTGAACAGCTTTGCATGTTCAGTTCAGGGTGTGAGACTGGCTCTTTAAGAGTTTTGTTTTCTCCACAAATTGCAGAATAATTGAAGGAACGATTTGCCCATGCGCGCGGAAATCGAGACGCTGGTTGACGAAATCCAGCAGGCGATAAGCCTGCTGAGGAGGCATCTTTGACTGGGATCAGGCAATCAAACGTCTGGGCTATCTGAATCAGAGAGCTGAAGATCCAACGCTTTGGAATGATGCACAGGAAGCCCAGAAGTTGATGCGTGAGCGCCAGCAGCTGGAAGATAGCATCAATGGCATTAATGGTCTCAGGCAGACCCTGAACGACAGCATTGAACTCATCGCCATGGGCGAAGAAGAAGATGACAAGTCGATCATCGCGGATGCCGAAAATACGATTCGTGAACTGAAACAGGAGGTCGATCGCCGCCAGATCGATATGCTGCTTTCGGGCGAAGCCGATGCAAATGATACCTATCTTGAAGTGCATGCCGGTGCAGGCGGTACGGAAAGTCAGGATTGGGCGTCGATGCTTTTGCGCATGTATACCCGCTGGGCTGAACGCAGCGGACGCAAAGTCGAGGTAATGGAAGTTCATTACGGCGAAGAAGCTGGCATTAAGTCTGCGACGATTCTTATCAAGGGCCATAATTCCTATGGCATGGCGAAGACGGAATCGGGTGTTCATCGTCTGGTTCGCATTTCGCCTTACGATTCGAATGCGCGTCGCCATACGTCATTTGCGAGTATCTGGGTCTATCCGGTCATCGATGACAATATCGATGTTCAAGTGACGGAAGCCGATGTTCGCATTGATACGTATCGCGCGTCGGGTGCGGGCGGTCAGCACGTCAACACAACAGATTCGGCTGTGCGTATTACGCATATTGCGTCGGGTATCGTTGTGCAGTGTCAGGCCGAGCGTTCACAGCATAAGAACCGTGAAAAAGCCTGGTCGATGCTGCGCGCGCGTCTTTACGAGGAAGAGCTGAAGAAGCGTGAAGAAGCCGCAGATGCTGCCAATTCCAGCAAAACGGATATTGGTTGGGGCCATCAGATTCGGTCTTATGTGTTGCAGCCCTATCAGCTCGTCAAGGATCTGCGCACCGGCGTTGAAAGCACCAATCCACAGGAAGTGCTGGATGGTGCCGTCACACCATTTATGGAAGCAGCCCTTGCGCATCGCATCAATGGCGGTGCTGAACTCATCGAGGACATTGATTGAGTTTGGTCGGATAAAATTTAAAAAACCGGCCTTGTGCCGGTTTTTTTGTGTCTTTCAGGAATTCTTGGACCCAGCGCGTGGCTTATATGCGCGGGGCCCCGTGATAATAGGATCAATCGTTTTAATCATAAGCGCGTCTTCAGGTGTGAAAAGTTCGGGCCGGGTGGAGACGCCAGGAGGTGCCTCTGAAGGCATTTCGGGCAATGGCTGCATCGTGGTCGGCCTCTTCAAGATCGCTGCAACCTTGCTATTTGGTTTATCAAGGCCTTGTTCATTGTCAGGAGCCTTTTCAAATCCGCTATAGATGCTTGCTCCAATGCCCGCACACACAACCATAACGCCAAGCAATGCTATATGCGCTCTTTTTATGGAAACAGACGGCGCGATAGGATCACTGTGACCTTTTTCGCGCTTTGCTTTCTCTGTCTTGTTCCATTTTTGCGCCATGCCTGCTGTCTTCGCATCCTCAATTGTTGATTCGACTTCACGCTATCATGGTAAACGAACCTTATGCGAGGCTTTCACACTCAAAGCGCTTGCGCTGCTTCAAGCACAGCCTGAGCATGGCCATCGACTTTTACTTTTTCCCATATTTTGGCGATACGGCCATCGGCATCAATCAAAAACGTCGTCCGTTCAACGCCCATATACTTCCGGCCATACATGCTTTTCTCAAGCCATACGCCGTATGCTTCAAGCGCAGTCTTGCCTTCATCTGCTGCCAGATCGACACGCAGCGCATGCTTTTTGCGAAATTTCGCATGCTTTTCCGCACTGTCTGGCGAGACGCCAATGATACGGGCGCCAATTTTCTCGAACTCCGGCTTTAGCTGTGAGAAGGCGATGGCTTCTTTCGTGCAGCCCGAAGTGTCATCCTTTGGATAGAAATAAAGAACGACCGGTTTGCCCTTCAGCGATGAAAGAGTGATCGTATCGCTGTTGTCTGAAGGCAATGTGAAATCGGGTGCCTGATCTCCAACTTGGGGACGAGCCATATCTGCGCCTTTCTTTTATGGATAAACGGGGAAACTGCCTGTTACATTTACATTTAAAGCTATCGCATTCAGGGTGAGCTTGTGCAACTGTCCAGACCTGTCGAACCATGCCACGCAACATCTGACACGAGGGTGTTAAGCAAAGCGATCAACGGTTTGGCTAATATGCATAAATGGAATAAAAACAGATAGATATGGAGTTTTTATAATCCGCATTGCAGGGGTGAGCATTTGCAGAAATTACGGGTTCGGCTCAAATATTGACAGATAAACCGCGCAAAATTCGCTTTACGAAGCGGGAGATGAAGAGAATCGAACGCCTCGCCATTGAAGGCGATGAGGGCGGCGTGCTCCCGTCATGGCGTCCCCGACGTTCGTTTTTGCGGTGGTGTTCGCACGCCGTTTTATCGTTGTGCATCCTTATGGTTCTGGTTGGTGGCGTGGGGTTTGTGATCCTGCGTGGTGGCGTGAACAGCGACCTTCTGCGCGACGAGGCGCAAAAGGGCCTTAGTCTTCTGCTCGGAAAAGATGCATCTGCAACGATCGGCAGTGCCGGATTATCGCTTGATCAGAACAGTCTCGTTGCAATGGAGGCGAATAACGTCTCGATCAATGATCCGCGACAGGGCATTGAAATCAAAAATATCAAATCGGTGCGACTGGGCTTGGCACCATTGCCGCTGCTGACGGGCAAGATTCGTGTTGCCGAACTTGAGATCGATGGCGCAGCCTTCGATTTACCAGAGCAAGAGGGGGCAGGATTCTGGAAATCGCTCCCCTATGACAAGCGGGGTTATATTGATTTCGACGCCGTTTCGGGCGAGCTTTTTTCCACTATGCGCCGCAATCTTGAATTGCTGCAGAACCAGAACACTCGGGCTATCGGGCTGCTCAACACCACAATCCGTTTTAAAACCGGTGATCAGCAGCAAAGCATTGACGTGAAAAAGCTTCGGCTTGTCGAGGATTCGGGAAAAATCTCGGTGAGCGGCAGTGTCGTATGGCATAATCAGATAATTTCGGTTGATGGCAGCATAGATCGCAAAGGCCATGAGAATGATCTGGATGGCTTTCAGATCAAGATCAGCAATTTGCCGGTTGATCTGGGTTCACCGGAGGAAGTTGCAGCCATTATCGATGGCAACAGAGCCAATCCTGCGCATTTCGATTTAAAAGCCACGGCGAGCCTTGCTTTGTCTGGCAAGGTTGCCAATGGGGATGTGCCTGAGCACGTGACCGCGCAACTCATCGCTGATGACATCAATATAGAGGTTGGTCGCGTTTCGGATGTGCGCGGAAATGCGGTGCTGCTGATAGAGCATTCTGTTGGCAGCGGAAAAATTGAAATCAAGCCGTCGCGCTTGCAGTTGGGTGGTTTAACTGCGGCCTTTAATGGTGCTTTCGGACCGGAACCGGACGAAACAAATAAAAGCGGCGGTCCTGATTATCGATTTGAAGTGGTGACCAGTTCCGCCACCAGCATGCCAGCAGAATCAAATGATCCGCAATTGGCTTTCGGCGTGAGGATCGCCGGCCATTTTCTGGCTAATCAACAGCGTCTTCAATTCTCTAATCTCGATATTAAGACGAATAATGGCGAACTTTATGGACAGGGCAGCATGGGGTTTGGCGATGGTTCGCCAGAAATGATCTTCATGCTGCGCATTCCTGAAATGCCGGTTGCGGACGCAAAACATCTCTGGCCGATCGATGTTGCCGATGGTGCACGTGAATGGGTTCTCAAAAACCTCTTTGGCGGCACGTTGAAAGACAGCCGCATTGATATTTCGCTTGCAGGGGGGCGCTTTAATGGCCCCGGTTTGCCGCCGCCATTGACAGGCGAAGAGATCAAGGCCGATTTCAATGTGGCCGATACGCGCTTTGATGTGATCGGAGAACTGCCGCCGGTGCGCGATGTTGCAGGAAGCATTTCAGTGCGTGGCGCGCATACAACAATCAAGCTGGCAAAGGGCGTTGCCTATACTCCGGATAATCGCAAAGCGATGGTTTCAGACGGAATGCTGATTATTCCGTGGGGGCCGCAACGGCCAGTAATCGCTACACTTGATTTGCTCGTTTCGGGCGAAGCTGCGGCGATTGCCGAGATTGCCGGTAAAAAGCCCATTGATGTTCTCAAAAACGTTCCTTTTAAGCCGGAAGATGCGACAGGTGATGTGAAAGCCCATGTTAAGGTCGGCTTTGCTGTTTCCAAAGGAGCGCCACCCGGCACGCTGACATGGGATGCTGATATTGGATTTACGAATCTTGCCATTTCCAAGCCGGTCGGAGGCTCTACCGTTACCAATGCAAATGGCAGCATCAAGGTCAATCAATCCGTTGCTCTTATCTCAGCCGATGCCAAGCTTGACGGGGTACCTGCAAAAATATCGATGACCGAGCCTGTGGACCGCTCTGGCCCTGCTAAACGCGAACAGAATATCAGGCTTGAGCTTGACGATAATGCGCGTGGCAAGGTGTTGCCCGGATTGAAAGACCTGTTTACTGGACCGATTTCCGTTGATCTTGGCATGGAAGAAAATGGCAAGCGGCATGTTGCAGCCGATCTGAACAAGACGCAGATCAATTTGCCGTGGCTTGGCTGGCGCAAGGGGAGCGGGGTTCCGGCCAAGGCGACTTTCGATTTGGTTAGAAGCGGTGACGCAGATAGCAAGATCGATATTCGCAATCTGGTTTTGACCGGCGATGCCTTCGGCGCGAAGGGCAATCTGTCAATTGTCGGCGGTGATTTGCAGTCTGCTGACTTCGACGACATACGTCTCACGCGTTCAGATCGCATGAGCGTGAAAGCGACGAAAGGAACGGGCGGCTATCGTGTAACGGTGCGCGGATCGCAGTTTGATGCCCGGTCGATCATCAAGCAAGTGTCGGACCTTCAGAAAAAGACTGAAGCCTCGGGTGGCAAAAGCCCCCGCGTGATTGTGAGTGCGCAGATTGATGAGGTCACTGGCTTCAACGATGAGAAGCTGCGCAATGTCGCCGTTTCTTACGAGAATGCAGGAAGTAAGATTTCCGGCGTTTCGGTCAATGCGATCACCTCTTCTGGCGAAACCTTTGTCGCAACGAATAATGATCAGGGTGACGCACGATCAGTATCGTTACAATCAAATGATGCCGGTGCGGTTTTGCGGTTCTTTGATTTTTATGACAAAATGCGCGGTGGCAAGATCACTGTCGGCCTCGCGGGACAGGGCAATGGACCTCTAAGCGGTCAGATTGACGCTCGTAATTTTGCAATCATCAATGAGCCCCGATTGGCAAAGATTGTTACGAGCTCTCCAAATACGGGCGGCGCCAGTCTTAGCCAGGCTGCTAAACGTGATATTGACGTGTCGCGGGTTGATATTGAGCGCGGTTTTTCTCTGATTGAAAAGGGCGAAGGCTATATGAAGCTTTCGAAAGGCGTCGTCCGTGGTCCGTCAGTCGGAACGACTTTTCAGGGAACGCTGTATGATCCGCGCGGCAATATGTCGATCACCGGCACATTCATGCCTGCTTATGGCGTAAACCGCATTTTTGGTGAAGTGCCGATTTTCGGAGCGCTTTTGGGCAATGGACGGGATCGTGGTCTTTTGGGTATTACTTTTAAGCTTGAAGGCAGTGCCAAGCAGCCGCAGGTGATCGTTAATCCGATCTCAATCATCGCGCCGGGTATTTTCCGTTCCATTTTTGAGTTCTGATCACAACAAGAAAAGCCGGGCAAAACCCGGCTTTTCTTCATCTTTAGTTTGGATTACGCAGGGCGAATAAGCACATGGCGCTTCTTGCCGAGTGACACCTTGATGACGCCTTGCTCATTGAGCGCTGTTGCATTGATGCTCAAACGTGGATCAGTGACCGTTTCATCATTGATGCGCACAGCACCACCTTCGATGTGACGGCGGGCTTCACCATTGGTGGTGCAAAGTTCTGCAAGCACCATCAAAGCCAGCACGCCGATACCGTCATTGAGTGTCGCCTTATGAACGCCGACGGTTGGAAGATTCTGCGACAGTTCGCCATCTTCAAAAGTCTTGCGGGCGGTTTCTGCCGCTTCTTCCGCAGCATCGCGCCCATGCAGGATTGCGGTGATCTCGGTCGCAAGTATCTTCTTCGCTTCGTTGATTTCCGAGCCGCCAAGTGCAGCAAGCTTTGCAATTTCATCCATTGGCAATGTCGTATAGAGCTTCAAGAAGCGTTCTACGTCAGCATCTTCCGTGTTGCGCCAATACTGCCAGAAGTCGTAGGCGCTGAGCATATCGGCGTTCAGCCAGATCGCGCCACCCAACGATTTGCCCATTTTCTGGCCCGATGCCGTGGTGAGCAAAGGTGAGGTGAGGGCATAAAGCTGCGGCGTTCCCATACGGTGACCGAGATCGATCCCGTTGATAATATTGCCCCACTGATCCGAGCCACCCATTTGCAAACGGATGTCGTAGCGCTTGTTGAGCTCTACAAAATCATAGGCTTGCAGGATCATATAATTGAATTCGAGGAACGAAAGCGACTGCTCGCGATCAAGGCGCATCTTGACCGAATCAAACGACAACATGCGATTGACCGAGAAGTGGCGGCCAACATCACGCAGGAATTCAAGGTAGTTGATGTCGCGCAGCCAGTCGGCATTGTTGACCATCAGCGCATCGGTTGGGCCATCACCGAAGCTCAGGTAATTTGCGAAGACGCGTTTGATACTTGCGATATTCTCAGCAATTGTATCTTCCGTCATCAGTTTGCGCGCTTCATCCTTGAAGGATGGATCGCCCACCATGCCAGTGCCGCCGCCCATCAGAGCTACAGGGCGGTGTCCGGTCTGTTGCAGCCAGTGCAGCATCATGATCTGGATCAGACCGCCGGCGTGAAGGCTTGGCGCTGTCGGATCAAAGCCAATATAAGCCGTCACAGTTTCCTTGGCCAACAATTCGTCTAGGCCTGTTTCATCAGACATTTGATGAATGAAGCCGCGCTCGGAAAGCGTGCGAAGAAAATCGGATTTAAAACCGGACATGCCCTTTTCCTGACTGGTTAGGCGAGAATGGAAATAACAGTAATCAAGTGCTTACCGCCTTATGATATTTTGCCTTTAACATCATTCAAGCGGGAATAACAAGGAAACTCCGGTATGGGCGATTTGAAACGCGCAATAGGGTTGATGAGCGGTACTTCCATGGATGGTATCGACATTGCGCTTTTGACCACCGATGGCGAAAACTGGGTTGAGCGGGGGCCATCCAGTGCGGTGTCTTATTCGGACGGGTTTCGGGCACGTTTGAAGGCCGCGCTTGTTGATGCGCGAGGCATCACGGATCGCCATGAGCGGCCCGGTGTTCTTAAACAGCTTGAACATGACCAGACATTACTTCATGCGGTCGCAATACAGGATTTTTTATACGCACATTCGTTCAGTCCAGAAGACATTGACGTGATCGGATTTCATGGCCAAACCGTGTTGCATCGTCCGCGTGAGGCGCTGACTGTCCAGATCGGAGATGGACCGCTTCTGGCGGCAGAAACCGGCATTCCTGTTGTCTATGACATGCGTGCCGAAGATATGCAGCACGGCGGCGAAGGTGCACCGCTTATTCCTGCCTATCATGCAGCGCTTGCCACCAATCTTCCGTTTGGTCTCGAAGGCCCGGTTGTTTTCGTCAATATTGGCGGCATATCCAACCTCACCTATGTTGGCGAAGATGGTTCACTGATGGCCTATGACAGTGGACCGGGCAATATGCTGATTGACCAATGGATGGAGTTGCACGAACAGGGCAGATTTGACTCCGGCGGTATTACAGCCATGAGCGGCACCGTGGATAAGATCTTGGCTCTGAGATATCTTGATCACGCCTTTTTCAAGGGGAACCATCGCCGGTCACTGGACCGTTGCGATTTTGCTGTACCAGCGAAAGATGAGGCAAGCGTTGCAACAGGTGCGCGCACACTTAGCTATGTGAGTGCCGCCGCCATTCTGCGCTCGGCTTCGCATCTGCCTGCAAAGCCACGGACCTATGTGGTCAGTGGTGGCGGACGCAAGAATGCAGCCATTATGGCGGAGCTGACCGCACTTGCAGAGCGCGAAGGCGCATGTGTGCTGGATGCGGATAAAGCCGGTTTTGATGGGGATGCGATGGAAGCGGAAGCATGGGCCTATCTGGCCGTGCGTTCCATGCGTGGGCTGCCCCTGACATACCCAAACACAACAGGTTGCGATAAGCCTGTTTCAGGCGGTGTTCTTGCGCTTCCACCAAAAATAAAAGCCCGGTGAAAACAATCACCGGGCTTTAACAAGAGTCAGATTTTATTTGTTTAACGTAGACGCTTCTGACGAATTTCAACCAGTTCGCCAGCAAGTCGGCGTTCCAGATATTCCGAGCATTCGTCGATCAGTTCATCACCCATGCCGGAGAAGAAGTGGTTTGCACCCGGCATCGTGTTCTGCGTGATGTTGATACCCTTCTGTGTCTTGAGCTTATCAACCAATCCCTGCACATCCTTTGGCGGCGCAACCTTGTCCTGATCGCCATGAATGATCAGGCCGGACGATGGGCAAGGTGCAAGGAACGAGAAGTCATAGGTATTCGGCTGTGGTGCAACCGAAATAAAGCCTTCGATTTCCGGGCGACGCATCAGAAGCTGCATACCGATCCATGCGCCGAACGAATAACCGGCAACCCAGCAATTTTTGGAATCAGGGTGCAGAGCCTGCACCCAATCAAGCGCGCTGGCAGCATCTGACAATTCGCCCGCGCCATGATCGAACTCGCCCTGACTGCGGCCAATGCCACGGAAATTGAAGCGAAGCGTTGTAAAACCACGCTGCTGGAACATGTAGAACAGATCATAGACGATCTTGTTGTTCATTGTTCCGCCAAACTGCGGATGCGGATGCAGGATGAGAGCGATAGGCGCATTCTTTTCGCGCGAAGGCTGATAGCGGCCTTCAAGGCGTCCGGCAGGGCCGTTGAAAATGACTTCTGGCATGTGTACTCCGCTGGTGATCGGAAGATCGGCTTTAAAATGGCGAACTTGACGTGAGTGTGCGCCGCTTCTAAAACCGATTGGAAATTTCGTTAGACTGGACCAAAGTTCAGTACCTGATGTGGCTTAATAGGCTTTTCTGGATTGAAAATTCAAGAAAATTGCGCTTGAGGCCACTTTATGATGTTGCTTAGGAGATAGTATCGGTGATCGGAACCGGCAAGAGGCTCTATCTGGATTATAATGCCAGTGCGCCTTTGCTCGATGAAGCACGCAATGCGGTTATCGAAGCATTGGGCATTGTGGGCAACCCATCCTCCGTTCACCGTGAGGGGCGCATGGCGCGTGGGCTGGTCGAATCGGCACGTCGCAGTGTGGCAGCCCTCGTGCATGCCAGGCCTGACCACGTCTTTTTTACATCTGGCGCCACCGAAGCCGCATCCACACTTCTAACACCAGTCTATATGATGGGGCGTTCGCCGGTACGCCTGTCCCATCTTTATGTCAGTGCGACCGAGCATCCTTGTGTGCTGGCCGGCGGGCAATTTGCACCGGAAAACATCACGATTCTTCCTGTTGATGAATATGGTTGCCTTCGTCTTGATGCTCTGGAGCTGGCTTTGAGAGCGCACGATAAGAGCGCGGGCTTGCCACTTGTCGCTGTTCAGGCCGCGAATAATGAAACTGGCGTCATTCAGCCAATACGCGAAATTGCGGCAGCGGTAAAAGCCGCAGGCGGCATCTTTGTCGTTGATGCGGTACAGGCCGCAGGACGCATTAAGATCGATATGACAGAGGGTTGGGGCGATTATCTGATAATCTCCTCACACAAGATCGGTGGTCCCAAGGGCGTTGGTGCCGTGATCGCAATCTCTGATCTTATGATGCCGAAGGCGCTTGTTCGTGGCGGTGGTCAGGAAAAAGGTCATCGTGCGGGTACGGAAGCGCTGCCGTTGATTGCAGGCTTTGGTGCCGCCGCAGATATTGCGCATGCACGCCTGAACGGCAATGGCTGGTCGTTTGAAGCGCGGGACAGGCTTGAAGCGGGGCTTATGGAGATCGCACCAAGTGCCACGATCCACGGCAAATCCGTTGATAGGCTGCCCAACACAACATTCTTCTCGCTCGACGGGCAAAAGGCTGAAACCGTTCAAATCGCATTCGACCTTGGCGGCATAGCGCTCTCGGCAGGCTCAGCCTGTTCTTCGGGGAAGGTCGGTCCCAGCCATGTGCTGGCTGCTATGGGCCATGAAGACGGTCCGGGAGCGATCCGTGTTTCGCTTGAGCCCAATGCGCCTATCGAATCTGTTGATCAGTTTCTTGACGTTTTGGGAAAAATCGTCGCCCGTCATGAACGCTCAAAGGCCAGTTAAGTGCGTAATCGGGCCTATCTCTGTAAATTATTCTTGAATTTTACCGGCAAATTTAAAGCTGGGCTTGAAATTTAGTTTAGAGAGGTTTTAAAGAAGCGTCACGCACACTATATTGTGGCGAGGATAGTGACTATCATCGCCCTGACGTTTGCAACTGTCGGACCTTGAATTCGACGAGGATGGAGAACGCCAATGCCTGCAGTGCAGGAGACCATTGATCAGGTTCGCGGCTTGGACGTGGACCAGTATAAGTACGGATTTGAGACGGAAATCGAATCCGAAAAAGCCCCTAAAGGCCTCAACGAAGATATCATTCGCTTTATTTCGGCCAAGAAAGACGAGCCGGAATGGATGTTGGAGTGGCGTCTGAAGGCCTATGAACGCTGGCTCACTATGGAAGAGCCGGAATGGGCGCGTGTCGATTATCCAAAGATCGATTTTCAGGACGCCTATTACTATTCCGCTCCGAAGAATCAGTCGGGTCCGCTTTCACTTGATGAAGTCGATCCCGAACTGCTGCGTACATATGAAAAGCTTGGTATTCCACTGCGCGAGCAGGAAATTCTCGCTGGTGTGCGTAAGCAGGGCGAGCCGAGTGAAATTGATGGCAATCCATCGGACAATGTTTATGCATCGGGCCGTGTGGCCGTTGATGCGGTCTTCGACAGTGTTTCGGTTGTCACGACTTTCAAGGCAGAGCTTGCGAAAGCAGGCGTGATCTTCTGCTCGATTTCGGAAGCCATTCGCGAGCATCCTGAACTGGTTCAGAAGTATCTCGCTTCAGTTGTTCCTGTTTCGGATAACTATTATGCGACGCTGAATTCGGCTGTCTTCACCGATGGCTCGTTCGTCTATGTGCCAAAGGGCGTTCGTTGCCCGATGGAGCTTTCGACCTATTTCCGTATCAATGAAAAAAATACGGGCCAGTTTGAACGCACGCTGATCATCGCGGAAGAAGGCGCTTATGTGTCTTATCTCGAAGGGTGCACGGCACCACAGCGCGACGAAAACCAGCTCCACGCAGCCGTTGTTGAACTGATCGCGCTTGAAAATGCTGAGATTAAGTATTCGACTGTTCAGAACTGGTATCCGGGCGATAGCAGCGGCAAGGGCGGTATCTACAATTTTGTGACCAAGCGTGGCGATTGCCGTGGTGATAATTCCAAGATTTCGTGGACGCAGGTTGAAACAGGCTCCGCTGTAACGTGGAAATATCCGTCCTGCATTCTGCGCGGTGACAATTCGCGCGGTGAGTTCTATTCGATTGCCGTGTCCAACGGTTATCAGCAGATCGACAGCGGCACCAAGATGATTCATCTTGGCAAGAACACGTCGAGCCGCATCATTTCCAAGGGTATTTCGGCCGGAAATTCCAGCAACACCTATCGCGGACAGGTTTCAGCCCATCGTAAGGCTGAAAATGCTCGTAACTTCACCCAGTGCGACAGTCTCCTGATCGGCAACGATTGCGGAGCGCATACCGTGCCCTATATCGAGGCGAAAAACGCCACGGCACAGTTTGAGCACGAGGCAACCACCTCCAAAATTTCCGAAGACCAGCTGTTCTACGTTATGCAGCGCGGTATTCCGGAAGAGGAGGCAATCGCCCTCATCGTCAATGGTTTTGTGAAGGAAGTTATTCAGGAGCTGCCAATGGAATTCGCCGTCGAGGCGCAGAAGCTCATTGGCATTTCGCTTGAAGGCAGCGTTGGTTAATCCGACGCGCTTTAACTGCCTTTCTCCAATTTTTCTGACCAGCCTTTTCCTGGTACAAGAACAAGGTTTATACCCATGCTTGAGATCAAGAACCTTCATGCAAAGATCGCTGACACGGATACTGAAATTATCCGTGGTCTGAACCTCACGGTAAACAAGGGCGAAGTTGCCGCCATCATGGGCCCGAACGGCTCGGGCAAGTCGACATTGTCTTACATCCTTGCAGGCCGCGATGATTACGAAGTGACCGAAGGCGACATCCTTTATAACGGCGAGTCGATCCTCGAACTGGATCCTGCTGAACGCGCTGCCAAGGGTATCTTCCTTGCGTTCCAGTACCCGATGGAAATCCCAGGCGTTGCCACGATGGAATTCCTCAAGGTTGCCATGAACAGCCAGCGCAAAGCGCGCGGCGAGCCAGAACTCAAAATTCCTGAATTCATCAAGCGCGTGAAGGAAGCGGCTGGCGGCCTTAACATCGATATGGACATGCTCAAGCGTCCGCTCAATGTGGGCTTCTCGGGGGGCGAAAAGAAGCGCGCTGAAATTCTTCAGATGCAGCTTCTGGAGCCAAGCCTCTGCGTTCTCGACGAAACAGACTCCGGCCTCGACATTGATGCGCTGAAGATCGTTTCCGATGGTGTGAATGCGCTGCGTTCGCCAGACCGGGCTGTGATCGTGATCACCCACTATCAGCGTCTGCTTGATTATATCGTTCCAGACAGCGTGCATGTTCTTTACAAGGGACAGGTCATCAAGTCGGGTGACAAGACCCTTGCAAATCACCTTGAAGAAAACGGCTACGCCGACATTATTGGCGAAGTAGCCTAAGGAGGCGGATTATGAATATCCAGACCTCAAAGCCAAGGACGCAAGCCGAAAGCGCACTGATCGACAGTTTCGCGACCCGTATGGGCGAGCTTCCGGGCAATGCCGATGTCGTGGTTGCACGCGACAATGCGCTGGAATCGTTGAAAGTGAACGGTCTTCCGTCGCGCCGCATTGAAAGCTGGCATTACACGGATTTCCGCACGTTGCTCAAAGGCGTTGCTGATTTCAACCCGAGTGCAGGCACCAATGCGCTTCCCGCATTGCTGGCAGGCTCTTCTGTCATTGCGGTGAGCAATGGTGCAACGCTTGCAGCCAAGGCACCGGAAGGTGTGACCTTGACTGCCGTGCGTGACCGGCTTGCTGATGGTTCGCTCGTTTCGCAGCTTAACACTCGGGGAACCGATGATACGATTGGCCAGATCAACGCTGCCTATGTCAGCGACGGCTGGGGATTGTCGATTGCGGCTGACACTGAGCTTGAAGCACCACTTGAACTTCAGAACATCCAGAAGACCGGGCAGGGCCACACGCGCTTTCCTGTTGAAATTGGGGCGAACGCCAAGGCAACGATCATTGAACGTCAGTCAGGTGGCGAAGGCGATGCTTTCTCAACCTCTGTCAGCCATGTGAGCGTTGGCGATGGCGCTGATGTCATCTGGGTTATTCTGCGTGATTTTGGTCAGGCAACGCAGCTTGCTCAGTTCAACGCAACCATTGGCACGGGTTCGAAGCTCACGCTTTACATCGTCAATGCTGGCGGCAAGCTGGTTCGGCAGGAAGTGCATCTGACAGTGGCAGGCGAAGATTCGGATTTCGAGCTTCGCGGCCTCAATCTGCTGGCAGACGATTCCCACACCGATGTCACCATGACGGTTGCACATCTTGTTGAGAACACGCGTTCGACCCAGATTATCCGCAACGTGGTCAAGGATCACGCACGCGGCGTTTTCCAGGGCATGATCCGTGTTGCACAGATCGCCCAGAAAACCGATGCGCGTATGGCCTGCAACACGCTGCTTCTATCGGATGATGGCGAGTTCGATGCAAAGCCAGAGCTGGAAATCTTCGCTGATGACGTGGCTTGCGGCCATGGTGCAACGGTTACCGAGCTGTCGAAAGACTACCTCTTCTATTTGATGGCGCGCGGTATTCCGGAAAATGAAGCACGCGGCTTGCTGATTAAAGCATTCATCGCCGAACTGATAGAAGAGCTGGAAAACGAAGCTTTGGTTGAGGCGCTGGAAGACGTGCTCTCGAACTGGCTTGCAGCCCACGCTTGATTGAACAAGGCGGAGTCATGCTTGCTCCGCCTTTTCTGCCTCAAGGGTAGAAGGAACGGTCATGGATCATAAGAATCCGCTTGTAGCGCGCTATGATGTTGAAGCGATCC
Organism: Brucella sp. TWI559; assembly: GCF_039674265.1. Taxonomy (NCBI): domain Bacteria; kingdom Pseudomonadati; phylum Pseudomonadota; class Alphaproteobacteria; order Hyphomicrobiales; family Brucellaceae; genus Brucella; species Brucella sp. TWI559. Next base: position 112,799 of record NZ_JBDJNE010000004.1, on the reverse strand, counting down.
GCAGAGACTTCCCCATCCTGTCACGACAGGTTCATGGAAAGCCGCTTGTTTATCTGGATAGTGGTGCTTCTGCACAAAAGCCGCAAAGCGTCATCGACGCTGTCACACATGCCTATGCAAATGAATACGCAAATGTGCATCGCGGCCTGCACTTTCTTTCCAATGCTGCCACAGATGCTTACGAAAAGTCGCGCGAAACCGTGCGCCGCTTTCTGAATGCTGGCTCTGTTGACGAAATTGTCTTTACGAAAAATGCCACCGAAGCGATCAACACGGTCGCTTACGGCTACGGTATGCCCAATATCGGCGAGGGTGATGAAATCCTTCTGTCGATCATGGAGCATCACTCCAATATTGTGCCGTGGCATTTCATCCGTGAGCGGCAGGGTGCAAAGCTTGTCTTCGCGCCGGTGGATGACGAAGGCGTGTTTCATATTGAGGAATTTGAAAAGCGCCTGACCGAACGCACGAAGCTTGTGGCAATCACCCATATGTCCAATGCGCTTGGCACAGTGACACCGATCAAGAAGATCGTTGAACTGGCCCATGCACGCGGTATTCCGGTGCTGGTCGATGGCAGCCAGAGTGCTGTCCATATGCCAGTTGATGTGCAGGATCTGGGCTGTGACTGGTATGTGTTTACTGGCCACAAGGTTTACGGCCCGTCAGGAATCGGCGTTCTCTTTGGTCGTGCTGAAATGCTCGAAAAGATGCGCCCGTTTCAGGGCGGTGGCGAAATGATCGAAGAAGTGACGGAGGAAAACGTTACGTATAATCATCCGCCGCACCGTTTTGAGGCTGGCACACCACCAATCGTTCAGGCGATTGGGTTAGGCGCAGCGCTTGAATATATGGAAAAGATCGGCCGTCATGCGATCGCAGCCCACGAGGAAGACTTGCGCAACTATGCGCATGAGCAACTGGGTAAGATCAATTCACTGCGCATTTATGGCAATGCACCCGATAAGGGTGCGATCATCTCATTTGCGCTTGATGGCATTCACGCGCATGATGTCTCGATGGTCATTGACCGGGCAGGGGTCGCGGTGCGTGCGGGCACGCATTGCGCACAGCCACTCTTGAAACGCTTTGGCGTTACCTCTACATGCCGTGCATCTTTTGGCATGTATAACACCCGTGCTGAAGTTGACGTGCTGGCAGAAGCCTTGGAAAAGGCAAGGAAGTTTTTCGGATGACCGAGACCGAGCAAAAAGTTCAGGAACAGACTGAAGCCAAAGCCGATGATGTGAATGCATCGGCGGATGGAAAGTCTGTTTTTTCCGCCTCTGCTATTCCTCAGGAAGAGCTGCTTCGGCTGACCGATGACATCATCAGTGCGTTGAAGACGGTCTATGACCCTGAAATTCCAGCGGATATTTACGAGCTCGGTCTGATCTACAAGATCGACATCGAAGATGACCGCACGGTTAAAATCGAAATGACACTGACGGCTCCCGGCTGTCCGGTTGCAGGCGAAATGCCGGGATGGGTCGAGAACGCGGTTGGAGCTGTCGAAGGTGTTTCCATGGTCGAAGTCACCATGACCTTCGATCCACCATGGTCTGCTGACCGCATGTCGGAAGAAGCACAGGTCGCTGTCGGCTGGTACTAAAGCGTGTCGCGCTTAATCGTACCCGATACGCTCACTCTATCTTCTTATTTTAACGCATGTCGTTGTCGGATCGTGGCGGGAATAGCAATCAGTCCGGTTGGACTGATTTCCCCGCGAAGGCGGTCCCCACTTTTCCGTGACATGCTCTAATAGTCAAAGAGAAGCCCCTCGCATTGCGTGGGGCTTTTTCTATTTGGCATTAAAAACCAGTCGTATTGGCGTAATGAAGAGATTTTCTTCCAAAACACCCCTGAAACAGACCAACGACGCCACCGAGAGCCGTGGCCGCTGAAACAAGGCCTTGGCCGCCCCTGAACGGTATGGAGAGGCTTGCGCCTAAAAACTTTAACCCGCGGCCTGCAATCTTGAGCGGCAGCTTTTTAAGTGTCTTATTGGGGTTTTCCCGATAACGCGCACCGAACTCGGTAATATTATGATCGCGATTGCGGCGATAATGATAGCTCAGTGTCAGGCGAGACGGGGGTACGGTTTCGTAGACGATGGCATCACAAGCCCAACCAGTTTTGGCGCCAAGCGACTTTGCTTTCGTCCAGAGGTTCCAGTCTTCGCCGCCAGTCAGGCCAAAATGGGAATCAAAACGCAAACCGGTCTCGCGGAAAAAGTCCAGTTTTCCCATCCAGCTTCCCGTCGCAACTTTGATCGAATCGCCACGCCCCATTGCGCATTTCTGTCGGCACTTGCGCTCGGATTTATAGCCACTGCGTTCGATCCCCGACCAAACAAGTTTCTGAACAATTGTCAGGTTCTCATCAAATGGCTTCGGCCTTACTGGAGAGCCGACAATATCGAGATCAAGTCGGTCACGCTCTGAAAAAAGTTTCACGAGCCAGTCTGCCTCTACAAACTCGTCGTCATCCACATAGACAAGATAATCAAAACCCTGTTCAATGGCGTGGTTCAGCGCACGGTTACGCGCCGATGATATGCCTAAAATGACCTCGACAACATAGTCGATCGGATCGTTTGGCATAAGCGCACGAAAATCTTCGATGGTTCCATCAAGCGTAGGGGAGGCGTTATTCTCGACGACAAGGAAGGATACATCTGTATCGTTTGGCTTCTGAATAGAAGCCAAAGACGAAAACAGATTACAGAGCATCTTAGGCCTGTTCCTCGTGACGACGGAAATGCAGATACGCCGTTGATGCATGATTAATCAGCCTAAGTGATCATTTGATATATTCAGTAAGCTTAATATACAATTATTATGGAGGCAATAGTTGTATTGAGCGTAAATATAGCCGCGATAATGGCTGACATCTATTACAGGGTAAGTTATTTTTTTTGAAAAAATACAGTGTTCATACACAACTGCTTAAAGTGGTGCCCCCAGAGAGACTCGAACTCCCGACCCCCTGATTACAAATCAGGTGCTCTACCAACTGAGCTATAAGGGCAGCACTGGCGTCGAATTAGCATAATTCTGGCGCGTGTAAAGCAAAAATTCACATCGAGCAGGGAATAGTCAGCAGGTTTTGCATATGATAGCCATTAAGCCTGTGGAAACAGCATCTTTTTGGGCGCATTGGAACCGAATAATATGAACGATAAATCTCTGGCGCTTCACTTTTTGCCATCTGGAACAGAAGAATCACTGGCTGCACAAAAAGAGCTGGTGAAGCGCTATGGGCATGTTGCGGCTGAGGATGCGGATGTTGTCGTGGCACTCGGGGGCGACGGCACCATGTTGCAGGCACTGCGAGATTTCATGAATAGCGGGGTGCCTGTCTATGGCATGAACCGTGGTTCGGTCGGCTTCCTCATGAACGAGTTCAGCATTGAGGATTTGCCCACGCGCATTCTCGCCGCACAAAAGGAAACGATCCGCCCGCTCGAAATGATTGCAGAGACGGAAGATGCGCCGCCTTTCAAGGCGCTGGCAATCAACGAAGTGTCGCTTTTCAGGCAATCCTATCAGGCGGCAAAGGTTCGGATCACCATTGATGGCAAGATACGGCTTGATGAACTTGTCTGCGATGGCGTGATGGTTGCCACGCCTGCGGGTTCTACCGCCTATAATCTCTCGGCACAGGGGCCAATTCTGCCGTTGGAAGCGCCTCTACTCGCCTTGACACCCGTCAGCCCATTTCGCCCCCGCCGGTGGGGTGGCGCGCTTTTGCCAAAACATGTGACCGTGCGCATGGATGTGCTTGAAACGGAAAAGCGCCCCGTGAATGCGGTTGCTGACAACAACGAGGTTAAATCAGTAAGATCAGTCACAGTGCGCGAAGATCTGGACAGTCAGGTTGCGATCTTGTTTGATCAAAATCATTCTTGGGATGAGCGAATTCTAACAGAACAATTTAGACATTAGTTGGCTATGATTTTAGTAAATTCACGCATTGGTGTTGGAGGAAGCACAATAAAATACAAATAATAAGCATTTTTATATTCTTTGATGGTATTTTAGTTGACTTTTGCACGCTGTGGACGTAGGCGATGCTACGTGAAAACGCTTTTTGCGTTGCAGACGCCTTTTCTGCCTTGGTTCCTGCGCCGGATGACGCGGCTGCAATGACAGGATGGGTGCAATTCATTTCCAAAAAAGAGAGCTGCGCCTCCATTGACGACATTTGCCGAACTCGGTCTTTCCCCGAAAGTGCTCGCCGCTGTTGAAGCTGCGGGTTACACCGCGCCAACGCCTATTCAGGCAGGTGCCATTCCTCCCGCGCTGGAGCGCAAGGATGTGCTCGGCATCGCCCAGACAGGCACGGGTAAGACTGCATCTTTCGTTTTGCCAATGCTTCATCTCTTGGAAAAGGGGCGTGCACGTGCTCGAATGCCGCGCACGCTTATTCTTGAACCGACGCGCGAGCTCGCAGCGCAAGTTGAAGAGAATTTTGTTAAATATGGCGTCAATCAGCGTTTGAATGTAGCGCTGCTGATCGGTGGCGTCTCGTTTGATGAGCAGGAACGCAAGCTTGAGCGCGGTGCAGATGTACTCATCGCGACCCCAGGTCGTCTTCTTGACCATTTCGAGCGCGGTAAACTGCTTCTGACCGGCGTTGAAATTCTGGTTATCGATGAAGCTGACCGTATGCTTGATATGGGGTTCATTCCTGACATTGAGCGTATTTGCAAGCTGATCCCATTCACCCGCCAGACGCTGTTCTTCTCGGCGACCATGCCGCCGGAAATCACCAAGCTGACGGAGCAGTTTCTGCATTCGCCGACGCGCATTGAGGTTGCAAAAGCATCCTCAACTGCCAAAACAGTGACCCAGCGTCTTGTGAAGTCTGGCAAAAAGGATTGGGACAAGCGCGCAGTGCTGCGTGATTTGATTCGTGCTGAAGGAGATTCGTTGAAGAATGCGATCATTTTCTGCAATCGCAAAAAAGACGTATCCGAACTCTTCCGCTCGCTTGTTCGCCACGAGTTTGATGCCGGTGCTCTGCATGGTGATATGGACCAGCGCGCGCGCATGGCGATGCTTGCCGGTTTCAAAGAGGGTAAATTGCGGCTTCTCGTGGCTTCGGATGTCGCAGCCCGTGGCCTCGATATTCCTGACGTCAGCCACGTCTTCAACTATGATATTCCGATCCATTCGGAAGATTATGTGCACCGTATCGGTCGCACAGGGCGTGCAGGCCGTTCGGGCAAAGCTTTCACGCTGGTGACTGCTTCGGACACGAAATACCTCTCGGCAATCGAATCCATGATTGGCGAAAAAGTTGAATGGCATGACGGTGATCTTTCGACCTTGCCAGCAACTGACGAATCTGACGATACGTCACGCAAGGGCAAGAATGCTCGTGGCAAAGGTAAAGACGCCAGGGGCAAATCGAAAGATAAGCAGAAGGTCGAGACACCTGTGATTGTTCAGGCAGATGAGCCGCAGCCGGTAATCAGCGAAATCAAAGAACGCCGTGATCCGATCCGTACGTCAAATGATGATCGCCGCGGCAGGCCGCAAAACGATCATCACAAGCGTCGTCGTGATCGTGATGATGATGACGGTCCGGTGCCGATTGGTTTCGGCAATGATATCCCAGCATTTATGCTGATCCCCACCGGGGTTCTGGCATAAGACAATAAAAGCCGATCTGGTTAAACCAGGTCGGCTTTTTTAGTGTGTTTCCCACAAACGTGCGAAGTGTTTTGCGCGGAATAATGACGAAAACCAGATAGTTAGATTATTTCCACTGTTTCAATTCAAACAGAAAATGCTTTAGTTTTTCGTACGGGAGCGAAGACTGGCTGCAAATGCCAGTTTTACCCAGTCGGCCATGATTTCCGGGTCATCAAAGGCGTCATCGGGTACGCTCCAATAGGGCATTGCGACCGGCTTACCGCTCTTTCGGTTATCATATGACCATTGTCTTGATCCAGCCTCTATGAAAGCTGGCGCTGTTTGTGCGTCCACCTTCAAAAGCAGCTCGTCGTTAACAACGAGCGCTACGATCAGACCCTGGTGATAAATGCCTTTGCCGCCAAACATACGGCGAATGCTGATCGCACCTAAGCCTTCAAAAAACTCCCGAAGAGATTGGTCATCCATCCAGCTTTAAACAGCGTCCTGAATTTGGTGCAGCCTTTCGGCTGATGCAGGCTGAATCTCAACAGATTCACCACAGCCACAAGCCGACGTCTGATTTGGATTGTTGAAAACAAATCCTGTTCGCAAAGTTGTCACTTCAAAGTCCATTTGGGTGCCCAGCAGGAACAGCACAGCTTCGGGCGCGATATAGACCTTCGCATCATCCTTTTCGACACAATCATCACCGGCTTTTGGCTCTGTGACGAGATCGATTGTATATTCCATACCGGCACAGCCACCTTTTTTCACGCCCACGCGAATGCCCAGTGAGCCTTCACGGGAGGCCATGATTTCACGAACGCGCGCTGCGGCTGCATCGGTAAGCGTCAAGACTGAGAAACGGCCCATTTTCATCTCTTCCGGTGTTGTGCTGGTTTACGATTGAAGAATCATTCAATCTGCCCGAGGCAAAGCGCTTTTGTGTTAGGTTGCCACGTTTTTACTATAGTTAGTGTTGTAACATCATTACTGCAAGACGCCAAATCAGAGAGCCGCGATAACCGGCCTACACAAGTTGGTGTGCTGTAACAAAAGAATTGCTGGAAGAGGAAAAGCGAATGTCGATTAAGCGCATGCAGCCTTTGATACTTGCCGGAGTTGCCGGCGTTTTCAGCACGATTTTTTTTATATCTGGCACTCAAGCGCAGGATGCGCCGAAAAAGGCCACTTCCGCACAGGAGCAGGTCAACCCTGTCGAGGAAACCAAACCCTCAGAGCAGACACAAGACGTAGCTGATGGTGCGATTCTTCCTGATTATCGTGATGATCGCTCAACACCACAGGCACTCATTGAATCCTATTATAACGCCATTAACCGTCAGGAATATGCCCGCGCATACGGGTATTATTCGGAAGAGGGGCGTGAGCCTGACTTCGCGAAGTTCGTCAAAGGTTATAAGGGTACGAAGAGCGTAAAGGTTGCCGTTCGGAAGGTTGAGCCAGATCCGGGCGCAGGACAGATCTACTGGAGTATGCCGGTCGCGATAGAGTCGGAGAGCGAGGATGGCAAGAAGCAGGTATTCACTGGCTGCTACACGATCAACCTGACCAATCCCGGCATTCAGGCAGTGCCTCCATATAAGCCAATGCAGATTATGACGGGTTCTTTGACCAAATCGCCGATAGAAATTGAAAAAAGCGTACCGGAGAGCTGCGAAGCACCATAGTCAAATTATTGGCTTGACCTTGCCACGATGGAAAGCTGCATCATGGAAAAAGTTCAGACAAGGAGTAATTTGAATGGTGACGTTTTCAATCCCAACGATGAAATGTGGCGGCTGCGCGAAAAGTGTTACAAGCGCTTTGCATGAAGTTGATCAAGCAGCCAAAGTGACGGTTGATCTCGATAAAAAGGAGATCACCTTGGACAGCGTTGCATCCGAACAGCAAGTGCTGGATGCGCTTAAGGCTGCCGGTTATCCAGCAACCATCGCGTAATGATTTGACATAAATTTGATTGTACGTGTCTCGTAACACAAACATACAAAGCACAATTGCCGGACCTTTAACACGCCCGGCATTTTATGAGAGCGCTCTGCACCCAAAAGGGTGTACGGCGCTCTAAGACCATGCGGGATTGGCGACCAAGTGTTGCAGTCGGTCGTGCGTTTCTTGTGTTTGATTGACTGTAGGGCCGTTTTTTGCCACATCAACGACAAATCTCGTTTATGGTACCCGTAGCGACAGCGAATTTCGATGGGACGGCTTTGCCGTGCCAACAGGGGCTGGTCGTAAAAGGGGATCGGAACATACAATCATCGCATGACCGCGATAAAGAAGGATGTAAGGCATGGCTATGGTAGCCGATTTCCAGGATCTTCGCACGAAGATGGTTGATAATCAGATCCGCACAACGGATGTCACGGACCTTCGGGTTATTGATGCTTTTCTGACCGTTCCCCGTGAAGTCTTTGTTCCTGCAAACCGTCAGGTCCTTGCCTATATCGACGAAGACCAGTTGCTTGAAGGCGAGGGCGCTGCGCCGCGCTATCTCATGGAGCCGTCGCCTTTCGCGAAGCTGGTACAGCTCGCAAAAGTGAGCAAGGACGATGTCGTTTTGGATGTCGGCTGCGCCACTGGATACTCTTCGGCTATTCTTTCTGAGCTCGCAGGTTCGGTTATTGGCCTTGAAAGTGATTCCGCTTTGTCCGCTGTTGCAGCGGCTCGTTTGCAGGAACTTGGCCATGACAATGTTGTGATCGTTTCAGGTGATCTGAATAAAGGTTATGCATCGGAAGCGCCCTACGATGTGATTTTCATCGAGGGTGCAGTTGATTTTGTACCTGAAGTACTTTTCAATCAGCTTAAAGAAGGTGGCCGTCTGGTCGTTGTCGAAGGGCGTGGAAATGCCGGAATTGCGCGACTTTACGTAAAAGAAAACGGGATTGCTTCGGGGCGCACCGTTTTCAATACGGCAGTTCGTCCGCTTCCTGGTTTTGAACGCGTTGAGCAGTTCGAGTTTTGATCCAGCGCGTGGGGCAATTCTGCAACGATGTGAAAATTGTTTGTGAAAGCACTGGTGGGAAAGATGGAAATAACCGAATTTACACGTTATTAAGTCTTCCCGAACCAATCGGTTCGATTGTGGATTCGTTTGTTCTTATATGAGGTATACGGTGTTCAAAGCGTGCAAAGGACTTATGGCAGCAGCAATCCTTCTGTCGGGCACCGTATTATCGGGACAGGCCGCTCTGTCAGAGACGCTGACTGGCGCTCTCGTGAAAGCCTATAAGAACAACGCGACACTCAACTCGTCGCGTGCTGGCGTTCGTATTCAGGATGAAAACGTAGCGATTGCGAAATCCAATTATCGCCCGCAGGTGACCGGGTCTTATAATGTTGGCCGCAGCAAGTCGCCCGTTTCAGGCTATCGCACAACCGGCACATACGGCATTGAGCTCAATCAGATGCTGTTCGACGGCTTTCAGACGAAGAATAACGTCGCAGCCGCAGAAACCACTGTCTTTGCGCAGCGCGAAAACCTGCGTAACACTGAACAGAACACACTTCTATCGGCTGTTCAGGCTTATATGAATGTGTACCAGCTTCGTCAGATTGCAGTGCTGCGTGAAAAAAATCTTGCAGCTATGAACGAGCAGGTTCGTGCTTCGCGCGCGCGTCTTGATGTTGGTGAAGGTACACGCACTGACGTTGCTCAGTCGGAAGCGCAGCGTTCGACTGCTATCGCACAATTGAATGCAGCCCGCGCTGACGTTAAGTCTGCAGAAGCGACATATGTTCAGATTGTCGGTGCACAGCCTGATCGCCTTTCACTGGCACCAGCAGCTAAAAACCTGCCGCGTTCTCCAGAAATGGCTTTTGCGAATGCAAAGAATATTCATCCCGGCATTCTTGCAACTCAGTATGCAGTTAACGCACAGGGCTATAACGTCAAGGCCAAGGAAGGCGCATTGCTTCCGACTGTTGGCTTGACCGCGAGCGCAAGCCACCTCGACACTTATGCCGGTACCAATGCAGGCGATGGCAACTCGGCATCGGTCGGTCTCGGTGTGAGCATTCCGATTTATACCGGCGGACGCACATCGGCACAGGTCCGTCAGGCGAAGGAACAGTTGGGGCAGGCTCGCATTGAGGTTGATGTTATTCAGGATCAGGTTCGTCAGGCAATCAGCTCTGCTTGGTCGCAGCTGGAGGCAGCGCGTGCTTCTGTGAAGGCTAATCGCGACGGTATTGCCGCTGCTCAGCTTGCACTTGATGGTGTTATCGAAGAGCGCAAGGTCGGTCAGCGGACCACACTTGATGTTTTGAATGCGCAGAATGCTCTTGTTGATGTTCAGATCGCGCTTGTGCAAGCAGAACATGACTCGATTGTCGCGAGTTATGCACTTCTGGCTGCCAGTGGTCGTATGACAGCGCAGGATATGCAGTTGCAGGTTGCTCAGTATAAGCCGGAAGAGCATTACAATGCAGTCAAAGACAAATGGTTCGGCCTGCGTACGCCGGATGGTCGTTAAGCAATTGCTGCAATAAAGTTTACCGAACGGCGCCAAGGGCGCCGTTTTTGATTCTCGAAACAAAGCATAATTCTTAATAAATTGATAAAGCTGTGGGTTCGGATTGCACATGGCTGTGCAGGGATTCTCAAATCATCGAAGGTTCTGTACCCTTAATCCATTGATTCTTTGCCTCTGCAGGCAATTGACAATAAGGAAAGACGGACAGCTATGGCACAAACATCAAGCGCGGCGCGTGAACCGTCAATGGAAGAAATTCTCGCTTCCATTCGCCGGATCATTGAAGACAGTGATGTTTCCCGCCACCCGATTGTTGCCCCGCCTTCGTTTTCGGCGCGTAGCGAGGTTGCAAAATTTCGCAAGCCTGTTTCCGTTCAGGAAACTCTGCCCGAACCGGGCATCCTTTCTGAAGAGACCGTACTGCGTGGTTCCATTCAAGAACCGGCACTGAAAGAAATCAGAGCAGTGGAAGCACCGGAGGCGGACGACGACGAAGATTTCGTTCTGGATGCACAGAATGATGACAAGCGTAGCGACGTTTTAAAACCTGCCGCCAGGATCGATGATATGCCTCCACTTGAAACGCAGATTGCGAACGAACTGAAGGTTTCGGAGCCAGTTGAAGAGCGCAAGCCGCAGGTTGAAGTCCCGCCTGCCGATTTGAAGCCGCAGAGTGCCGCACATATTTTATCGGAAGGTACGGAGCGAAAGGTCGCTGCCGCATTTCAGGATTTAAACCACGCTGTTCATTCAGAACCGCGGCGTTCGTTCGATGATATTGCGGCTGATATTCTGCGTCCGATGCTACAAGACTGGCTCGATAAGAATTTGCCGACGCTCGTCGAACGGCTCGTTCGCGAAGAAATCGAACGCGTGGTGCGTGGCGAACGCTAACAAAACTGCACCAGAGCGGACTATTTGACCCGTCTGTCTTGCAGGCGGGTTTTCACTTTTAGGGTGATTTGTTGGCTGTTAGTTGCTATTGAGCCGTCAATCAATTCATTCCGAATTCAGACCGGATATTTCTATGCTTGAGAAGACTTATGACGCTGCGGCTGTAGAGCCGAAAATCGCTGAACGCTGGGAAGAAGCCGGCGCTTTCAAGGCGGGTGCAGGTTCAAAGCCGGGCGCTGATCCTTTTGCAGTCGTCATTCCGCCACCCAATGTGACGGGCTCGCTGCATATGGGCCATGCGCTGAACAACACCGTTCAGGACATCATGGTTCGCTTTGAGCGTATGCGCGGCAAGAATGTTCTCTGGCAGCCGGGCCTCGACCATGCGGGTATCGCCACGCAAATGGTGGTTGAGCGTCAGCTTGCAGAACGGCAGGAGCCGAACCGTCATGCCATGGGCCGCGAAAAGTTCATTGAACGTATCTGGCAGTGGAAGTCTGAATCGGGCGGAATGATTTCTAATCAGCTTCGTCGTCTTGGCGCATCCTGCGATTGGTCGCGTGAGCGTTTCACGATGGACGAAGGTCTGTCGCGCGCTGTCATCGAAGTCTTTGTTTCGCTTCATAAGCAGGGACTGATTTATCGTGACAAGCGGCTCGTGAATTGGGATCCAAAGCTTCTGACCGCGATTTCCGATATTGAAGTCGAATCCCGTGAGACCAAGGGTCATCTTTGGCATCTGCGTTATCCGCTGGAAAACATTCCGTTTGATCCCGAAAACCCGCACACCTTTATCGTGGTTGCAACGACCCGTCCTGAAACTATGCTGGGCGATACAGGGGTTGCTGTAAACCCGAAGGACGAGCGTTATCACGCCTCTGTCGGCAACAACATTGTTCTGCCGCTTGTTGGCCGTCTCATTCCCGTTGTTGCGGATGATTATGCTGATCCTGAAGCAGGTTCCGGTGCCGTCAAGATCACACCGGCACATGACTTCAACGATTTTGAAGTCGGCAAGCGCAATGATCTGCGCGCGATCAACATCCTGACACCATCGGCTGCCATCACGCTGAAGGACAATGTTGACTTTCTGGAAGGTCTGGAACTGACGTCCGAACTTAACGCGCTGATAAGCGTGTTTGAAGGTCTCGATCGCTTTGCTGCGCGCAAGCGCCTTGTCGAAATGCTTGATGAACAGGGCTATCTGGAAAAGATTGAAGATCACACTCACGCCGTTCCGCATGGTGATCGTGGTGGCGTGCCGATCGAGCCTTATCTGACAGATCAGTGGTATGTGAATGCCGCAGAGCTGGCAAAGCCTGCCATGGCTGCCGTTCGTGATGGCCGCACGCAGATTGTACCCAAAAATTGGGAAAAGACCTACTTCGACTGGATGGAAAACATTCAGCCATGGTGCGTTTCACGTCAGCTCTGGTGGGGACATCAGATTCCGGCATGGTACGGCCCAGACGGCAAATACTTCGTTGAAAAGAGCGAAGAGGAAGCCAAAGCCGCTGCGCGCGCGCATTATGGCGAAGAGGTTGAACTTGAACGCGATACCGATGTTCTGGATACCTGGTTCTCGTCGGGTCTCTGGCCATTCTCCACACTTGGCTGGCCCGACAAAACGCCTGAGCTCGCAACTTATTATCCAACAAGTGTTGTGGTAACGGGTTTCGATATTCTGTTCTTCTGGGTCGCCCGCATGATGATGATGGGCTTGCATTTCATTGAGGAGGTTCCGTTCCATACGGTCTATCTTCATGCACTCGTGCGCGACAAGCACGGCGCCAAAATGTCCAAGTCCAAGGGCAATGTCATTGATCCGCTGGAACTCATGGACGAGTACGGCGCGGATGCGTTGCGCTTCACCCTTGCCATCATGGCGGCGCAAGGCCGTGACGTGAAGCTCGATCCAGATCGGATAGCAGGCTATCGCAATTTTGGTACCAAGCTCTGGAATGCAACGCGTTTTGCACAGATGAACGGCGTAAAGCTTGACCCGAATTTCAAGCCGGCTGATGCAAAGCTTGCCGTCAATCGCTGGATTTTGACTGAACTGACCAAAGCAGCTGCTGCTGTTACGGATGGTATTGCAACTTATCGTTTCAATGAAGCGGCAGGCGCTGCTTATCGTTTCGTCTGGAACCAGTTTTGCGACTGGTATCTTGAGTTGCTCAAGCCGATTTTCATGGGTGAAGATGAGCTGGCCAAGGCGGAAGCGCAGGCAACGGCTGCTTACTGTCTGGATGAAATCTACAAGATTTTACACCCATTTATGCCGTTCATGACCGAAGAGCTCTGGACGCTGACCGCAAGCGAGGGCGAAAAGCGTGATACAGTTCTTGCTTTGGCGAAATGGCCGGAATTGACGTTCGAGGATGGAGACTCCGCTAACGATATCAACTGGCTGGTTGATCTTGTTATGGGGATTCGCTCTGTTCGTGCAGAGATGAATGTTCCTGCGCGCGCGGTCGCTCCGATTGTGGTCCTCGAGGCCAATGCCGCCACTGTTGATCGGTTTGCGCGTCACGATGCGGCAATCAAGCGTCTGGCACGCGTTGAAAGCGTATCATTTGCACAGGAAGCGCCAAAAGGTTCTGCCCAGTTGGTACATGGTGAAGCGACGATCTGCCTGCCGCTTGGCAGCCTGATTGATCTTACGGCTGAAGCAGCGCGTATGGCCAAGGAAGCGGGTAAAATTGCCGCCGAAATGGAAAAAATCGAGAAGAAGCTCTCGAATGAGAAGTTTGTGGCCAATGCCAAGGAAGAGGTCGTTCGGGCCGAACGTGAACGCTTGACCGAACTAAAGGATGCTGCCGCACGCGTTGCGACGGCTCAAGCACGTATCCGCGAAGCAGGCTGATTCAGGCTTCCAGCTGAAGCCTAAATCGAATCAAGCACCCGGCAGCTCTGTGTTGCCGGGTGTTTTCGTTAAACATGTTGGTAAATGGCCCCTTTCAAGGAGCCTGTGCCCTCATCGAACCACGGTTTCGATTGTTTTTTACTGATGTTGCGCTTTAGCAACAAGGCGGAAAAAGGGCTTAAAAGTGGCCGAAATTGGCAATTCTCGAACGTTTATCTCCAGGAAACTTAGCAGAATTCCTGCTCGCTCCCATTATTTTGGGGTTTTCGATAAACCTAGGCTCCGATAGGCCGAACCTGTTCCATTTATGCATCTTGCAGCTTGAATCATTCCTGATTTACGTTTGCGTCAAAGTAAAAGTTTCGGGTTCACGTTATTTTGTTTGGGAGGACATTTCATGAAGGCCAACAGCCTGAAAATAGCGGGTATTGCAACTGCGCTGCTTGGGAGTGCGGTTGTTGCACATGCAAGCGGCCTGGAGCGCAGTTCGCAGGATTTTGATATCCTGTTTGAGCAGGGCACGGTCGTTGATACGACAGGAACGTTTGTTGCCCCGCAACGTAAGCTCAAGAATATTCGTGGTTCGGCCGTGGGGGCAGCAACTGGGGGCATTAACCCAATCACCAGACAGCCTTATGGTACTGAAGTTGATGAAGCCAAGAGTTATTGGGTTCCCAAATTTTCAGCTAAGGTTGATCTGACAAACGACCTCGCTTGTGCTGCACAGTACCGCCAGCCTTGGGGTATTCATACCGACGTTGGCACTGACACAGTGCGTATGTTTACGGCCATTGAGCAAAAAATTTCTTCACATGATTATGGTCTGAACTGCTCGTACAGGTTCTCCGCAGGTGAAAAAGGTTTTTTCCGCCTTCTCGGTGGCGTTAGTTATCAGGAGCTTAGTGGCGAGCAGACGCGCATGATCCCACCGGGATCGGCTTTTGGTGGCTCGTTCCGTGTGGCTTCGCTTGATGTGGAAGATAAGTCATTCGGCTGGCGTATTGGCGCTGCCTATGAACTCCCTGAATATGCAATCCGCGCAAGCGTTGTCTACCAGTCGGAAGTGAAATACACTCTTGAAGGCACCATTGATAATCTGGCTCTAAGCCCGATTACCGGGCGTGGGCTTCCGATTAGCGTTGCTGGCGATGTCTCAACGCCACAGTCAGTGGAATTCAAGTTCCAGACCGGTATTGCCCCGGATTGGCTTGCTTTCGGTTCGGTCAAATGGACTGATTGGTCAAGCGTCGAGAAGGTTGCATTCAATTCTTCTTCAAACCTTCAGCTGGCACCGGGTGTTGTTATTCCTAAGGGAACAAATATCACCAACCTGAACCTCTACTATCAGGATGGCTGGACTGTCAGTGGTGGTGTCGGTCATAAGTTCAATGAACAGTGGTCTGCGGCTGCAACGGTTACGTGGGATCGCGGGACGACAACCGGGCTTACATCGCAGACAGACGTTTGGCTGTTTGGTCTCGGAACAAACTACAAGGCAACGGATAATTTCGAAGTTCGTCTTGCTGGTGCCGCTGGCTGGCTGACGTCCGGTGAAATGGACGACACTTATATCAATGGTAAGTTCAATCCGACTGGTTCTAAGGGCGATTTTGGAAACGATTTCGTGGGCGCTTTGTCGCTGACGGCCAAGGTCAAGTTCTGATCGTTTAATGTCGACAAAAAAGCCCGGCTCGAAGCCGGGCTTTTTTGTTCAGAGCAGCGTTTTATTACTCAAGGCGTGCAAGCAGTGACGATGTATCCCAGCGTCCGCCACCGTTTTTCTGGACTTCCTTATAGAACTGATCAACAAGCGCTGTGACGGGCAAAAGCGCACCGTTTCGGTCCGCTTCGTCAAGGCAAATTCCCAAATCCTTGCGCATCCAGTCGACCGCAAAGCCAAAGTCATATTTGCCTTCATTCATGGTGCGATGGCGATTTTCCATCTGCCACGAACCAGCTGCCCCTTTGGAAATGACCGCAATCAGCTTTTCTATGTCGAGGCCGGCCTTCTTACCGAAGTGAATGCCCTCGGCCAGCCCTTGCATGAGACCGGCGATGCAAATCTGATTGACCATCTTCGCCAACTGACCAGAGCCGACAGGTCCCATCAACCCAACGGAGCGCGCATAGGCTTCGATGATTGGCTTGGCACGGTCGAAAATTGGTTCCTCTGCGCCGACCATTACAGTGAGAACGCCGTTTTCAGCACCTGCCTGACCGCCGGAAACCGGGGCGTCTATGAAATGAAAGCCGCGCGATTGCGCTTCTGCGTCGAGCTCGCGCGCAACCTCTGCGGAAGCCGTTGTATTGTCGATGAAGATCGCTTCTTTTTTCATGGCGGAGAAGGCGCCATTTGCCCCCACCGTCACTTCGCGCAGATCATCATCATTGCCGACACAGCAGAAAATGAAATCGGCATCTTTCGCTGCTTCCGCCGGAGAGGCTGCATGCTTGCCGTTAAACTGTTCTGCCCATTTGATCGCTTTCGCATCTGTCCGGTTATAGACCGTAACGTCATAGCCACCTTTGTTTTTAAGGTGGCCTGCCATTGGATACCCCATGACGCCGAGGCCGAGGAAGGCTACTTTAATTGCAGTCATTGTCTGTTACCTCCGAGAGGGAATATAAGAATGCTTAAAAGCAGGGATAAATATATGTCGCTGTGCAAGTGCCGCGGTTAGGTTAGGGGCGTCATCACGGCTTTCCGATAGGCCGCGCGCTGCGAAAGGCGCTGATACCAGTCTTCAAGATGAGGCATTGACGGACGTGTGATCGGAAACGCGAACCATGCATAGACATAGCAACCAAGTGGTATGTCACCAATGCCGAAATTTTCCCCCGATAACCATTTCTGCTGGGAAAGAGCATGATCTGCAATCTTGAGCGATCGCGTCAGGCCCTCAATTCCGTGCTGCGCAACGGCCTTGTCGCGCTTGTCTTCGGGAAGCCGGATCAAATTTGCCATCACATTGCGAAAATCCGCATAAAGCGTGGAGGATGCCCAATCCATCCACTTTTCCGCCTGCGCACGTTCGGCAGGGGCTTCAATCCAAAGGCCGCTCTTTGCATGCGTTGCTGCAAGATAGCGAACGATCACATTGGATTCCCAGAGTGTTGTGTCTCCATCTTCGAGAAGCGGAATGAGAGCATTTGGGTTACGAGCGAGGAAACTCGCCTCCTGCAGGCCACCAAACTGCCCGCCTAAATTGATCTGCTCATAGTCGAGCCCGAGTTCTTCAGCTATCCAAAGCACCTTTTTGACATTGGTGGAATTGGTTCGACCCCAGATTTTCAGCATGATTAAGCCTGTCGATTTGCGATTGAAAGACGTGCGTTGCGCTTAAGAGAGGTATGTATTTAAAGCAGATCGCCCCCGGTAGCTGCAAGGCGAACGGGGGCGATAAATTTTCTTTATTCGTAATCTCAGCGGATCAAATGCCGTGTCAGGCGCCTTTCTAGGAAGTCCCAGACGTGCCGGAGACATTCAACGATAATCAAATAGATGACTGCCGCCCAGATATAGGTCTGAAAGTCGAATGTGCGCGAATAAGCGCGGCGCGTCTCTCCCATAAGATCGAGCACAGTGATGATCGCGACAATAGCCGATCCCTTGATCATCAGAATGATTTCGTTGCCATAAGGGCGCAGAGCAACGATCAGAGCCTGTGGCAGGATCACTTTAACAAAAGTCACGCGTTTGGAAATGCCGAGCGCTGCAGCGCCTTCCCATTGGCCGAGTCCAACGCTTTGAATGGCCCCGCGCAGGATTTCTGCCTGATAGGCGGCCGTGTTCAGCGAGAAGGCGAGGATCGCGCAATTCCACGCATCACGGAAGAACACCCAAAGACCGACGCTTTCAAGAAAAGGGCGGAATGTGCCAAAGCCGTAGTAGATCAGGAAGGTTTGAGCCAGAAGCGGTGTACCGCGAAAGAAATAGACGTAGCCAAACGCAAGGCTGCGCAGCCAACGGTTTTTGGACATACGCGCAGCCGTAATCGGTAGCGACAAAATCGCTCCAATCACGATGGAAATAGCAACCAGTTGCAGGGTAACGAGAAGCCCCGACCAATAGCGCGGTCCATAGGTCTCAAAAAGATCAATGCGCCAGCTGTTATAGAGATAAATTGCAAGACCGAGGAACATCAAAGCCCAGAAGGCAACGATGATATGTCCGGCAATTCGTGTGCGTGTCCAAACTTTTGCAACGGGGGGCGGGGCCAGAACTTTTGCAGTGCCTGCAGAGATGACTTCACTCATAATCATGCTCCCCGCGATGCATTGTTACTGGCATCGGCCCAGCGAGCGATGCGGTTTATGAAATAGGACGAGATAATCGCAAGTCCAAGATAAAGCAGACAAGCCACGCCAAAAAACAGGAAGGGCTCTTTGGTGACGCGTGCGGCAATCGATGTCTGACGTAAAATATCCGACAATGTGATGACGGACACCAAAGATGTGTCTTTAAGCAGAACCAGCCAGAGATTGGCGAGGCCGGGAAGGGCAATGCGGATCAATTGCGGAAAAATGACTTTGCGCATGGTCTGCCAATAGGAAAGACCGACGGCATAACCACCTTCATATTGTCCGCGTGGAATGGCGCGGAAAGCCGACAGAAACACTTCACTCGAATAGGATGAAAACACAAAGCCAAGCGCAATCATGCCCGCTACAAAAGCGTTGATCTCAATATTCGCATTGATATTGAAAAAGGTGAGCAATTGCTGGAGCAGAAGCGACGCACCGAAATAGACGAGAAAAAGCGTCAGAAGCTCCGGCAGGCCACGAAAAATAGTGGTGTAGATATTGCTGGCCAGTCGCATCGAGCGTTCACTCGACTGCTTTCCTAAAGCCACAATAAAACCCAGAACAAGACCGACGGGCAAGGTTGCAAGGGCCAGACTGATTGTGACGACAAATCCCCAAGCGATACTTTTACCCCATCCCCCAGGGCCAAAGCTTAACAATGTGGCGTAATGTTCCATGCGCCTAATCTCTTTCTGAGGGCTTCAAATCGATTGCGAAAATGCGATTTGACAACTTTTGAAAGTTTCTCATTATAGCCCAAATAGTTACGCCGGTTTACGTGGGCGTAAACCGGCGTCTGATATTAAGAAATTTTAATTTTCTGCACCGTAGGCGTCGAAATCGAAGTACTTGTCATTGATTTCTTTGTACTTGCCGTTGGCGCGGATTGCCTTGATGGCTTCATTGAATTTTTCGATGAGTTCCGGGCGGCCTTTTTTGAATGCAACGCCTGCACCCGGACCGTGAATCTCGATCACCGGCGGGAACGTGCCGACCATCTTGCAGCATGCACCATCTGGGGTCTTGAGCCACTCGGAAAGCGTCACGCTGTCGTCGTTGACGGCATCAAGTCGACCGTTTGCAAGATCCAGACGATATTCTTCGGCCGTTGGATAGGCTTTGATCGTGCTGTCGGTAAAGGTTTTTTCCGAGTAATTGGCATGCGTGGTTGATCCCTGCACGCCAATGGTCTTGCCAGCGAGGTCTTCCTTGGTCACGCCTTTGATGTCGGTGTCTTTCGGAGCCGCAATGCCGGGAGGGGTGTTGTAGTACTTGTTGGAGAAATCGACCTGCTTCTTGCGTTCATCCGTGATGGACATCGAGGCAATAAAGGCATCGAACTTGCCCGACTGAAGGGCAGGGATGGCGCCATCCCAATCCTGGGTTACGAATTCACATTGGGCCTTCATTTCATCGCAAAGTGCCCTGGCAATATCTACGTCGAAACCGGAAAGCGTGCCATCTGGCTGAATGAAGTTGAAGGGAGGGTAAGCGCCTTCTGTACCAATCTTAAGCTTCAGAGGCTCCTGAGCATTGGCAATGCCCGCGCTCATGCTGCCAAGAGTAATTGCAAGTGCTGCTATTGATGTCGCCGCAGCGATACGCTTAATAACGCGCATTCTTAGTCCTCTCGTTTTGTTTCGGCTGGCTCCCTGATTATTTTTCTGGTTCAGCCGTATTTAAGGAGCATTATCGACGAGGATTGTTCGGTCGCAGGTCTGACAATGTGATCCCTGATTTCTATAATTAGATGCTAGAGCTGATAACGCGCAATAATTATTCGCACTTATGCCCATCCATCCGCCCATAACCCCATAATCCCACCATTTTTCATCGAATGGCAAGACGGTTTGAGTAATTTAATTTTTAGCGTAAAAAGGGATTTTCCAAAGAAAAGGCATGATCGAAAGATGTTTTTCAGTGTTTTCCGTGTCGATATAATCAATTGTTAGTGAAAACCTCAAAGCTCCATCAATTGTTGAATGAAGTCTGCAATTTCTTCGATTTGATCAAGATGAAACACCGGTAATCTTTCATGGCTTTGCATATGATCGCTGGCAATGGCAACAATGCTGGAATCGCTATCGCAAAGCGGTGGCCCTTCGTGGCTGCCAATACGCCTAAGTTCGATCTTCTTATGAGGTTCGTTTTTGTAGCCTTCAATCAGAACCAGATCGCAGGGGGCCAGCTTGCTGACAATGACTGGTAATGACGGCTCTTCTTCGCCAAGATTTTCATGCATGATCGCATAGCGTGCAGATGAAACGATTGCGACTTCCGCAGCGCCAGCATTGCGGTGCCGCCAGGAATCTGTCCCGATATGATCAATATCAAAATTATGATGAGCGTGTTTTACCGTCGAGATGCGATAGCCACGTTTGGTCAGCGCCTGAACGAGGCTTTCCGTCAGTGTGGTTTTGCCAGCATTTTTCCAACCGGTGATTCCGAACAGTTTATGGGTCATTGGATGGCCTCAATCAGCAGCTTTGCTACCTCAAGATCTTCAGGTCTGTTGATGTTGAAGAAGGGGTCATAAACTGCGCCATTGGATGTAAGTGCCACGAGCGCAAACACCACCTCTTCAAAACCGACATTTTGCGCGAAAGCAAGCACACTGGCCGTTTCGGTGCGTGCCAGCCAGTCAATAAGCGGTTGCAGCAGCTCTGTTTTCCAAAGCCCGCAAGTCGGATGAACACGGCCATTGGAACACGCAAGCACAATGCTGGCACCGGTTTTTGCTTGCTGCTCGTAAAGCCGCGATACAAGGTCAAGCGGCAGAAAGGGGCAGTCGGCTGCAACACTCAGGAGCAACGGGAAACCGGCGGCATATTCCAATGCTGTCTTGAGCCCCACAAGTGGCCCACCATGCGCGGAAATGGAGTCCGCTGTCACAGGTATCCCTAGTTTTGGAAGACGGCCATGATCGCCATTGGCGTTTAGAAAAAGCTGATCGACCTGCGGTGAAAGGCGCTTTGCAACATGTTCAAGAACTGTCTTTGTGCCGAGCTTTTGCAAAAATTTATCACCCGGCACACCGCCCGCCTGCATGCGGCTGGACTGGCCTCCGGCAATAATGGCACCTGCGATACGGTGCGTCTTTCCTGTCACGTGGGTTCTACTCCCGTGGGCGCAGCAGCCAGTGTGCTTTTATAGTGTTCCCGCTTTTTGAGAACATTTTCGCGGTACACCATATAAATACCGCTGCTGACGACAAGAATTGATCCAAGGATTGTATAAGTGTCTGGCGCTTCATTGAAGATCACAGTGCTTAGCAGGATCGCCCAAAGCAGGCTCGAATAGCGGAATGGCGAAACAAATGAAATTTCACCTTCACGCATCGCCAATATGATAAAGTGATAGCCAACCAGCAAAAGTGCTGCCGCCACAGCCATGAAAAGAATTGGCTCAAGGCCGATGGGTTGCCAGCCGCCCATAGGCACTATGAGTGCTCCACCTGTGAGTGCAATGGCACCAGCAGTGAGCGTTGAGAGATAAAGTGTCGGCACATGTGCCGGGACGCGGCGTGTCGCAATATCGCGCATCGCTGCAAAGCAGACGCTGGAAAGCAAAATCCCCACGGCGGCAAGCGTTGTTGAGGTGTCAGCGCCAGGACGAATGATAATCAGAACCCCGATCAACCCGAATGAGATACACATCCAGCGCCGCCAGCCGACTTTTTCATTCAGAAAAAGCACGGCGCCAACGGTCACAACCAAGGGCGTTGCCTGAAATACGGCTGAACAGAAAGCCTGTGAAAGATGCCCGAGCGAATAGATATATGTGACTGTCGCCAGCACTTCGCCCAGAACACGCAGCAACGTCATCTTATCCATCGACATGTTGCGAAGCGCTCCGTTGCGCCATGCGAGCAGCGCGATTGCCGTTGTTGCAAATATTCCTCGAATGAACATGTACTGACCACTGTTCATATGGATCAGCAAATATTTGGTAATTGAATCGCCGATGGTGAATGTCCCCATGGCGAGGAGCATGAAAATGCTTGCACGAAAATTTGCAGTTTGCGGCACAATATAAAATCCGATTTTGGGACTTTCTATCGCTACCTTATGATTTAGATAACGTCCAATGCATATGTGTTGCGAATTGATTTAAATTATTTATCCGCCAGTCAGGCTCATGTGGCGTGCAACGGCCGGACGATTATGGTCGCGATCAATGATGAAATCATGGCCCTTGGGCTTGCGTGAAATGGCCTCGTCAATCGCATCATTGAGAACGCTGTCACTTTCGCTTGCACGCACTGCGGTGCGCAGATCCGCATCATCGTTCTGACCAAGACACATATAAAGCATGCCTGTGCATGTCAGGCGCACACGGTTGCAGCTTTCGCAGAAATTATGCGTAAGGGGTGTGATAAAACCGAGCCGGCCACCCGTTTCTTTTATGGTGACATAGCGGGCAGGGCCACCGGTATGATAGGAATTGTCGGTTAGTGTGAACTGCTTGCCAAGATCGACACGAAGCTGCGAAAGCGGCAGATATTGATCCGTGCGATCAATCTCTATTTCACCCATCGGCATGGTTTCGATCAGCGTCATGTCCATGTCACGACCATGCGCCCAGCGGATCAGCTCTGGAATTTCAAACTCATTGAAGTTTTTCAGCGCAACAGCGTTGATTTTAATGCGAAGACCGGCCTTCTGCGCAGCGTCAATACCTTCAATGACGCGATTAAGATCACCCCAGCGGGTAATAGTACGGAATTTATCAGGATCAAGCGTGTCCATCGAGACATTGATACGCTTTACACCACACTCAGCGAGTTCATCAGCATAACGGACAAGTTGCGACCCGTTGGTTGTGAGCGTCAGCTCTTCCAACGCGCCGGTTTTGAGGTGACGCGACAGCCCGCGGATCAGATGCATGATGTTTTTGCGAACAAGCGGCTCACCGCCTGTCAGGCGCAACTTGCGCACACCCTTATCGATAAAGGCGCTGCAAATCCGATCCAGTTCTTCGAGCGTCAGCAGGTCTTTTTTCGGCAGAAACGTCATATGCTCTGCCATGCAATAGGTGCAGCGGAAATCACAGCGATCTGTCACTGAAACGCGCAAATAGGTGACAGCGCGTCCAAACGGATCAATCATATCTCCGGTCGAAGAAACAGCAGGCAATGTCTGAGATTGATTCATAGAATAAGCCATTGTTTCAAAACGCTGCAAAGTCACCCTCTTCAAGAGATAAGTTCCCTTGAGGAGTTTGTCCAGTTTATGTGACTGTCATCCTGTATATTGCAGAATCAAACGCAGCGGGAATGACGGAGAACAATTATGAGTGATGTCTGGCCGACCGAGTTGCGGGTGTCGAAGGATCGCAAGCTTTTGACGGTGGCTTTCGAAAACGGTGAGCGTTTTGAGCTGACAGCAGAATTCTTGCGTGTGCTCTCTCCTTCGGCAGAAGTGCAGGGCCATTCACCAGAACAACGGGTCACGGTGGGCGGCAAGCGCAATGTGGAAATCATGCGTATGGACCCGGTCGGCAACTATGCCGTCCGTATTACTTTTGATGACATGCACGATACCGGACTGTTCTCGTGGACTTATCTGCACAAGCTGGGCACTCAGAAGGATACTCTCTGGCAAACCTATCTGGACGAGCTTGTGGAAAAGGGGCTGAAACGTGACCCGAAATAAAAAAAGGGGCGATAAACGCCCCATTTTTAACCGAGATTGAGCTCTTTGAAAAAGTCATTGCCTTTGTCGTCGATGACGATAAAGGCTGGAAAATCGACCACTTCAATGCGCCATATGGCTTCCATGCCGAGCTCTGGATACTCGACCACCTCAACCTTCTTGATGCAGTCCTGAGCAAGGCGGGCAGCAGGGCCACCAATCGAACCCAGATAGAAGCCGCCATGTCTGCCACACGCTTCACGGACCTGACGCGAGCGATTGCCCTTGGCGAGCATCACCATCGAACCGCCAAATGACTGGAACTGATCGACATAAGAATCCATGCGGCCAGCCGTCGTCGGCCCAAAGGAGCCGGATGCATAACCGGTTGGCGTCTTGGCTGGGCCTGCATAATAAATCGGGTGGTTCTTGAAATAATCCGGCATAGGTTCGCCGTTTTCCAGCCGTTCGCGGATTTTCGCATGCGCCAGATCGCGTGCGACGATGATTGAGCCAGTCAAAGAAAGCTGTGTCTTTACAGGGTGTTTCGACAGTTCCTTAAGTATCTGCTCCATGGGCTGGTTGAGGTCAATTTTGACCACATGCGATGAGAGCTTTTCCTCGTCAATCTCTGGCATATACTGCGCGGGATTGGTTTCGAGTTTCTCAAGGAAGATACCGTCTTTCGTGATTTTGCCTTTGGCCTGCCGGTCGGCAGAGCAGGAGACACCCAGACCAATTGGCAGCGATGCGCCATGGCGGGGCAGGCGGATAACGCGCACATCGTGGCAGAAATACTTGCCGCCAAACTGTGCACCGACGCCAAGCGACTGTGTCAGCTTATGGATTTCAGCTTCCATCTCCAGATCGCGGAAAGCATGACCGTCTTCCGAACCCTTGGTTGGGAGACTGTCGAGATAGCGCGTGGATGCGAGCTTCACCGTCTTGAGGTTCATTTCAGCGGAGGTTCCGCCGATAACGATTGCCAGATGATACGGTGGGCAGGCCGCAGTGCCGAGGCTTAAGATCTTATCCTTAAGGAAATCAATCAGGCGGTCATGCGTCAGCAACGATGGTGTGCCCTGATACAAGAACGTCTTGTTGGCAGAGCCACCGCCCTTGGCAACAAACAGGAATTTATAGGCGTCTTCGCCCTCTTCATAAATGTCGATCTGCGCAGGCAGATTGTTCCTGGTGTTCTTTTCTTCGAACATCGATAACGGGGCGAGCTGCGAATAACGCAGGTTCTTCTTGTTATAGGCATCCAGAACGCCGGCAGCGAGCGCATCAGCATCACCGCCTTCTGTCCAGACACGACGGCCTTTTTTACCCATGATGATTGCTGTGCCGGTGTCCTGGCACATGGGCAACACACCGCCGGCCGCAATATTGGCATTTTTCAGCAGGTCATAAGCCACGAAGCGGTCATTATCGGTGGCTTCCGGGTCTTTCATGATATTGGCAAGTTGCTGCAAATGGCCGGGGCGCAGCAGGTGATTGATATCCGCAAAGGCAGCTTCCGACAGAATGCGCAGGCCTTCAGCATCAACGCTCAGAACTTCCTGTCCCTTAAACATATCGACCGAAACATGATCAGATGTCAGTTTGCGATAAGGAGTGTTGTCTTCGCCAAGTGGAAAAAGATCAGCGGCGCCTGCTTCTGCCATTGTGGTACCTCGCGTGCTTGCCAGTTACATATTCTCGCCGGGCTTTTAGCGTGATGCTGGATGGATTCCACTGCGGCACTTTGTGCAGATCCGGAATTAATCGTTTGTTATGTGTCTGCAAAAACGCTTCTCAAGAAAAATTGATAGAACTGCCCGAAAAAAAATGAGGAGATTGCGTTAACGTTAAAAGATTCTATACGAGATTCATCAATTCTATGGGCGAAGATTGACGCAGGCCGCTATAGCGGTTGTACTGAATTGGCGGTTGGAATGCAGTTCTCCAGAAATTTGAATCGGAACGTTGAAGATAATCGCAAACGCGGTCCTTATGTCCGCAAAGCGATGGCTTTCGCACTGGCCGCATCGACACTTTTCTCGACAGCGCAGGCGCAGGCAGCAAATTCGCTGCTTGAGCTGTTCCAGCAGCGCCGTCAGCAGCAAGCCCAACCGGTTCAACCGCCAGTGCAGGCCGCACCGGCACCCAAGATTGCAAAGCCGGTTTCCATGCCCAGAGCCGCCATACCGCCCGCACAGCGTGTGACGGTTAAGGGACCGCAGATATACGATTACAAGCCGGACGCCTTGATTAATATCGATTTCAGCGCGCTCGATATGCAGGTGACCGCAGCTGTCGCTGCTGCGCAAACAGATCCTCTGACATCAGGCATGTCGCCGATTGGCCCAACAAAGAAGGTGACGGAAACACCGGCTGAATTAGCTTTTGATGCGGCGGCGGATTATCTCAAGACTGTTAATGTGAAAGCAGAAAAGCAGATCGCGGACGCCATCGTCAGCTTCTATTCTGAAAACCGCAAATTCCTCTGGTCAGCTGATAATAAGGCTCTTGATAAGGCACGCAGCGTCGCCGCGTTCTTTGCGCAGTCGGATGAAGATGGGTTCAACCCCGAGGAATATGAAGTTTCAATTCCCGGCGATCATTTTGATGAATCGCAGCTTGCAGAACGCCAACAAAAACTCACGGATTTTGAAATCCGCATGTCAGCGCGCGCGCTGCGTTATGCAATCGACGCAGGCGAGGGGCGTATTGTTGCTGACCGCTTGAGTGGCTTTCACGACCTGCCGCGTAAGCGCGTCGATCCAAAGGCGGTCCTTGCTCGTCTGGCGACGGAAACTGATCCGGTCGCCTATCTGAAAAGCTTTCAGCCAAACAATGAGGCCTATTCGGCCCTGAAGCGCGAACTGGCGAACACAGAGGCGCCAGCAGGCAAACCAATTCGCATTTCACTCGATAAAGCCATTCGTCCGGGAGATACCAGCGATCAGCTGGCCAAGGTTGTGGCGCTTATTACGCATCATGCACCGTCGAGCTATATCGAACAGCATCGCGATGTGTTGCAGGCCCATGCCGATACAACCATTTACGACCCGGAGCTGACCACGGCCATCAAGGATTATCAAAGGCTTTCGGGCAGCACGCCTGATGGCATCATCGGCAAAAATACGATCGCAGCGCTTCAGGGTGAGCAGGATTCGATCAAGCGTGATCGTATTCTC
The DNA here is from genome assembly GCF_039674265.1 of Brucella sp. TWI559. Taxonomy (NCBI): domain Bacteria; kingdom Pseudomonadati; phylum Pseudomonadota; class Alphaproteobacteria; order Hyphomicrobiales; family Brucellaceae; genus Brucella; species Brucella sp. TWI559. Next base: position 85,775 of record NZ_JBDJNE010000004.1, on the reverse strand, counting down.
TATTCGATGGAACGTCTGCGCTGGCTGCCACATGATTTCGGATCGCGCTATGTGATGGTCAATCAGCCATCCTATCGCGCTGAATATTTCGAAAACGGCAAAGAAAAGCTGGCCATGAATGTCGTGATCGGTTCACCAACGCATCAGACCTATTTTTTCTACAACAAGGTGCAGACCGTTGTGTTCAACCCATCGTGGGGTGTGCCGCGCTCAATCATCCTGAATGAAATGTTGCCCAAAGTGATGCGCGATAACAGCTATCTCGACCGCAATGGCTATGAAGTTTATGTTGGCGGCAAGAAGGTTTCGGCAAGTGCGGTTAATTGGAATGCCGTTGCCGCAGGCAAAGCCCATGTTGGCATCCGACAGAAGCCAAGCCTTGATAACGCTTTGGGTGAACTCAAGATTTTGTTCCCAAATGCCCATGACATTTATATGCATGACACACCGGCAAAATCTTATTTCAGCCGCGACATGCGTGCCTTAAGCCATGGCTGTATTCGTCTAGAGCGTCCGCGTGATATGGCGGCGGCGGTTCTTGGTAAGCCTGTTGCAGACCTGAGCAAATATTTCGGCAAGGATGAGCGCGGCATCAAAGTCGCTGATCCTGTTCCGGTTTATATTGCCTATTTCACCGCATGGCCTGATGCATCAGGCACAGTTCGTTTCTACAACGATGTTTATGGCCGTGATTCCGGTTTGCAGAAGGCTTTTGATAAAACGGCTGAATCGCGATTAGCTTCTCTTTAAGTCGCTATCTTATTTATTGACTGATGGCATTTGAAAAAGGCGGACTTAGAGCGCATTTCGATCTGATTGGATCAGATCAGCGCCCCAAGTCCGCCTTTTTAACTTCAATTTTGAATATAGCAGGCTTTTCCCTGACCCCGCGCCGGATCACCGAAAGTCTGATTGTTACATGGTACGCCGTCACGGAAAACGCGTTCTACGAAACGCCCTTTCGCACCATAACGAACGAGCTTGCGGCCATAAAAATCGCAAAAGCCATTTTCTTTGGCGCATTGCTGCCATTGACTACGGCCCCGGTCGTCTCGTCTACCACCACGCCAGTCGTTTCGTCGATCATCACGACGATCCTCGTAACGCTCACGCACGACATATGAGCAACTTTTTCTTCTCTTGGGCGCAGGATCTCCAAAAACGCGGTTCGAACAGCGAACTTCCGGGCGGTCGATAAAGCGCGATGTACCCTGCCCATCAGCGCCGTAAATAACCTCGGTCGGGTAAGGCAATTGGCAAATGCCGTTTTCCGATGCACATTTTTGTAGACGCGCTGCTTCTGCGGAGGCAGGCGCGAGCACATACATGGATGCGATGAAGGCTGATATGCCTGCAATCAGGCTGAGCTTGTTAGACAGAAGAGCTGCCATGCGAACACCATTGTTTGAGTATTGATCTGCTGAAAAATATAGAACCCGCATATTGAATATAGAGTGAACGATAATTCACGTCTCTATCTATCTGAATTTGATGCACGCGTCGTTTTATTTGAGAGAAATGATTGTAAAATCCCGTTGCCGCAGTTTCCTTTCTGTCTTGAATCCGCAACAGTGCACCTGAAGGTTTCTCGTCAGTAAGGTCGTTTGAAATGCATGGTGAATATAAGGTCCACGGTGGAAAGCTGGTCGTTATCGATCTGGAGGTTCAGGACAATAAACTCTGCAACGTACAGGTTGCCGGTGATTTTTTCCTCGAACCCGGCGAAGCCCTTGATGATATTCGCAATGCATTGAATGGCCTGCCTGCAACGGCGTGCGCTGAAGAAATCGCGGATGCCGTGCGCAAAGGGCTTCGTCCCGATGCCTTCATGATTGGTTTCAGCCCGGAGGCGGTGGCCATTGCGGTTCGTCGCGCTCTCGGCGTTGCAAGGACATGGCGCGATTACGAATGGCAGATCATTGATATTCCGCCACTCAGCCCGACAATGCATCTGGCGCTTGATGAGGTTCTGGCGCGCGAAGTTGCTGCCGGGCGCCGTGCACCCACATTGCGCTTTTGGGAGTGGGAGCGTCCTTCAATCATCATTGGTGCATTTCAGTCACTGCGTAATGAAGTGGACATGGATTCGGCCGAAGAAATGGGCGTGGAAACGGTGCGTCGCGTAACCGGCGGCGGTGCTATGTTTGTCGAACCTGGCAATACGATCACCTATTCACTTTATGCGCCTGGGGATTTGGTCCGCGATATGAGTTTTGCCGATTCCTATGCATTTCTTGATGAATGGGTGCTGAAATCCCTCAACTCGCTTGGAATTGACGCTTTTTATAAGCCGCTCAACGATATTGCGAGTTCGAAAGGCAAGATCGGAGGAGCCGCTCAAAAGCGTTATTCCGGTGGAACCGTTCTGCATCATGTCACGATGGCTTATGATATGGATGCAGAAAAGATGGTGAAGGTCCTGCGGATCGGCCGTGAAAAACTCTCTGACAAGGGCACGGCCAGCGCCGTCAAGCGCGTCGATCCTGTCCGCAGTCAGACCGGCTTGCCGCGCCGCGAGGTCATTGATCGTATGACGGAGACATTCATCTCGCTTAATGGCGGTGTAAGCGGCACGATTACGCCGGAGGAATTTGCCGCAGCAGAGCAGCTCGTGGAAGAAAAATTCGCGACTGAAAAATGGCTGCATCATATTCCGTAAGCAAAGAATAGCTGCAAGCTGCGCAGCGCCGCGTGACAGCGGCGTCAAGCCATGTCATAGGGATGCCGAGTTTTCACAAGGCCTCCCGCGCATATGATCCGTTTAGACAATATCAGCAAGTCCAATAGCCATCGCATTCTGTTTATCGAAGCTTCAGCCGCTTTGAACCGCGGCGAGAAGATTGGCCTCGTCGGGCCGAATGGTGCTGGCAAGACAACGCTTTTCCGCATGATTACCGGCGAAGATCTGCCTGACGAAGGGCAGGTCAATGTCGAAAAAGGTGTAACGATTGGCTATTTCAACCAGAATGTTGGTGAAATGGGTGGGCGTTCGGCTGTTGCCGAAGTGATGGACGGGGCAGGGCCGGTAAGCAGTGTCGCGGCTGAATTGCGCGAACTTGAAGCCGCCATGTGCGACCCCGATCGTCTTGATGAGATGGATGCCATTATCGAGCGTTATGGCGAGGTGCAGGCTCGTTATGAAGAGCTTGACGGTTACGGGCTGGATGGCCGTGCGCGTGAAGTTCTGGCAGGGCTTAGTTTTAGTCAGGAAATGATGGATGGCGATGTCGGCAAGCTGTCCGGCGGCTGGAAGATGCGCGTGGCGCTTGCCCGTATTCTGCTGATGCGCCCGGATGTTATGCTGCTTGACGAGCCAAGCAACCACCTTGATCTCGAAAGCTTGATCTGGCTCGAATCCTTTCTTAAAAACTATGATGGCGCGCTGCTCATGACATCGCATGACCGCGAATTCATGAACCGCATCGTGACCAAGATTATCGAAATTGATGCCGGGTCGCTGACCTCTTATGCGGGGGATTACGCCTTTTATGAAGGCCAGCGCGCACTCAACGAAAAGCAGCAGCAGGCGCAATTCGAGCGCCAGCAGGCAATGCTCGCCAAGGAAATCAAGTTTATCGAGCGTTTCAAAGCGCGTGCATCACATGCTTCGCAAGTGCAAAGCCGTGTCAAGAAACTCGAAAAGATCGACCGTGTGGAGCCTCCACGCCGACGCCAGACGGTTGCTTTTGACTTTGCTCCTGCACCGCGCTCAGGCGAAGATGTGGTCAGCCTCAAGGGCGTCAGCAAAACCTATGGAAGCCGAACGATCTATGATGGTCTGGATTTTATGGTTCGGCGCCGCGAACGCTGGTGCATTATGGGCGTGAACGGAGCAGGCAAGTCAACGCTGCTTAAACTTGTGACGGGTGCAACCGAGCCGGATCAGGGCATTGTGAATCTTGGTGCGAGCGTGAAACTTGGCTATTTCGCGCAGCACGCCATGGATATTCTGGATGGTGAAAGCACCATTCTTGAATGGCTGGAGCAGCGTTTTCCAAAGGCAGGACAGGCACCTTTACGGGCATTGGCTGGCTGTTTTGGTTTTTCCGGCGATGATATTGAAAAGAAATGCCGTGTGCTGTCCGGTGGTGAAAAAGCGCGCCTGGTGATGGCGGCAATGCTGTTTGATCCGCCGAATTTCCTCGTGCTTGATGAGCCGACAAACCATCTTGATCTCGACACAAAGGAAATGCTGATCAAGGCGCTTTCAGCTTATGAAGGCACAATGCTGTTTGTATCGCATGATCGCCGTTTTCTGGCAGCTCTGTCTAATCGGGTTCTGGAACTCACTTCCGATGGCATTCAGCAATATGGTGGTGGTTACACTGAATATGTCGAAAGCACCGGGCAGGAAGCGCCCGGTTTGCATGTCGGATAAAACAAACAAAGGCGGGACATTCCCGCCTTTTCTTTTGCGCTTTTATCGCAAGCGGCAAAGGATCATCTTTGATATTAAATTAGCGCAGCGACCTTTTCATGATCAGAGGCCCATCTGTTTTCTGCTCAACATATCGCATAATGACCCGCACAGTCCGTGAACGCACCGAGGTTTTGCTGGCGCACTTTAAAATGGCATCCTGTGCCGAAACAGCAAACTCTCGTCCCGCTTTTCTAACCGGCTGAAACTCCACTGTTAAAATGCGCGTCAGTTGGCCATTTCCGTCATAAGTAACTTCGAAAGTTGCAGACGCACGGCTGTAGTTCGCATCTTCCGGCAATTGCCAACACTGTTCGGCCATCTCGGTCACAATTTCAGAGTCAGTTGCGGCCGTTGCAATTGTTGGGATAAGCCAAAGTGCAAAAACGACAATTCCGATTAACTTTTTCATTCGTCTCCCAAGCAGCTTCGCCTCTGGCTTTGTTTAAGATAGGCATTCAGAAAACAAATACCAATCATAAGGCCGATAATTGCTTCGGCAACAGCGGATACCATTTGCACTTGTAACACTAAGCAATATCACGGAGGTCGGAAATAAGAGGGGATGATGTTTACCGGTTAAATGACTAAAATGGCGCACCCGACAGGATTCGAACCTGTGACCTCTGCCTTCGGAGGGCAGCACTCTATCCAGCTGAGCTACGGGTGCATCACCGGGAGGCGTGAGCCTCGTCTACCGAGGTTCTAAACGAAGCGATTGATTGCTTCAATGGCCTATTTGGGAAATTCTAATGGTTTATCCGCAAATTTTGCACGTTCAGGATTTTACGCTCGAACTTTAATGACACCACCGCCAAACCGCTCAAGTCTCTCGGTGTAAAGCAACGGTGCTGTCAACACTTGTCATCACTCCCAAAAAAGTCCCTAAAGGCAGATCATCACTAACACGCTGCCAATCCTGATATCCAGTTGAGCTGCGACCTTTTACGAGATATGAAGCTGGTGAAGGCTTGGAAAACGGAATATCGCGGGTCAGCTCCAGATATTCCCCATGTGAAATAAGGCCGCCATCAGCCATTAATTGTTCACGCAGCTTTCTGACATTTAACGGTAAACTATCTGTAGCCCTGGCGTTTATTTTTGAACCAGCCTTGAGAGTGTAAGCACCATCTTCATAGCGTAAAAATGCCTTCTCGTTTTTTCTGTTCGGTAGCGTTGCATAAAGATCAAACGGCGCTATTTCCGATACTTCACTTTGGTTTATTGGTGCCGGGGAAGCTGTAATACGCTCCTGCACTGAGAATAAGTCGTAGCCAAGTGCCTCAAGCACATAGATCATGTTGCGAAGATAGGTTTGCATAGTTGCAATGTCTGCGCGTGGCAAATTTGAGCCGGTCGGCCGGTTAGAATTGGCAACGAGTGCCTTGCCACTATTATCTTTTAAAATAGCCCAGAGCTTCTCTTCCAGCCATTTGACGTGGGCACGCGTCAGATTGTCGTCCTTGCTGGTGAAGATCAGGAAGGTATCAAACGCGATTGGAAACTTGCTGTTCGTATAGCGTTGCGAGAAGTCGTCACTTTCACCAACATAAATTGCGGGTAAATCATCCTCAGCGCCAGATCTGATGAGAAGATAAACGCACGAACGGCTAAGGACTTCATCCTGAAGCGCTCGCTTGAAGAACTCGGGTTGCCCCGTGATAGCAACGCCTGTCCAGTTGTCGAGCTCGACAGTGCGAAGACTGCGCGGATCTTGCCCTGTGATGAAAATCTTTACGACACGACCGAACGCTTCATTGGAACTCATATTATTCTGACACAGCCCCCCAGATTTCGAGATGTATTCTTTAACATAACGCACTGGCGTAATGTCAAATTCGATTCGGAATAGCAGGTGGAAATTGAAGCATGTTCACAGGTGAAATTCGCTCAATAGTTGATCAGGTCTGGAATGCTTTCTGGGCAGGTGGGATCACCTATGCCATGCTACGGTGGTCGCGTTTCAAGAATGACGGCCCTGCGCGCATGTTTTTCATTGTGTCGGAAAATGTTTTTCAGTCGCGGTACGGCCTGGTACACTTCTGACGCTTACCAACTTCGAGGAAGTGCAAACTAAGTTTCTCTCCGCTGGTATTGGTGCTGCCATGCATTTGGAGAAAGCGGCGGAGATAGCGGATGGCTCTGGCGCGTTCGTCCGCTTGCTCGTCAGCCTTGACAGCGCGGCCGGGTAGTTTTTTCAGTGGTCTTGATTGGATGCGATCGCGAGATATGGCTGTCTTCAGATGTATTTTTACTGCCTCGCTTTGGGTGGTTCTGATTTAACCAGTCAGCCGGTACAATGACTATGAATGTTCTCAACGCAGGCGCTCAGTTCGAGCGCGATCGGCTAATTGAACGCACGCAGTATGGCCTCAAGCAAGTCAAGTCTGAACGGAAAAATTTAGGGTGTCCATCGACGCTTGGGATAAACAGAAACAGGACGTGCACGCTGATTTTGTAGCAGGCATACATATTTCAGCTATAACTCGAAAATTTGTGACCACTCGACAAACGGTCATGCGCGACAAGGGGGGGCTGTTAAAAATGTTGGGAAAATTGATGACAAATGAATGCTGGCAATCGTTCAAAAAGCTTACTGAGCGCTTGGAGTTGCGTCTGGTCACGGTATCAGATAGCGCGGCACTGCAAAAATTAATGACGCCTGCGATTAGCCGGTGGGTGGCCGCTTGGCCATATCCTCTTACACAAGAAGCTGCTGAAAAGATAATTGATAAAGCCCTCACTGGTCATGCAGAACAGCGTACGCTTCCACTCGTAATCGTGAACCAAGCTGACAATCAGGTCATTGGATGGATCAAAGTAGATTTTGAAGAGTTTGATGGAAAGCGAGTTGGCGAAATCGGCTACTGGCTCTCTGAAGAAGTTCATGGCGTGGGATTGGGCTATGAAGCCGCCCAAGGACTAATTGCAGCTTGCTTTGAAGGATTGAGAGTACATTCAATGCGAGCAGGCGCGCAAACCGAGAATACCATTTCTCATAATCTCCTAATGAAATTGGGAATGCACAGAATTGGGGAGCAGCTTGTCTTTGCACCGGCTCGAAATAGAGATGAATTGTGCACTTATTTCGAAATGATGAGAACCTGATTATGGCTTTCTGATTTAACCGCATAACGACTACGAGTGTGGCATCTGATGGCGCGCTCCTGTATGTTCTTCATCCGTTTGAGCTTGTTGTATGATTTATAACTGCTCTTGTTTCGGTCCCGTTAAGGCAAACAGATCACGTATTTTCAGCGTTTCAATCAGAACAGGAGATGCTCTAAGATTTCAAAACTCTCCGAGTTAAGCGGCCTATGGGCTGCTTTTTTTGCATAAGCAATAACTGCATCGGTGAGATAAAGAAATTTAGTTCCAAACATTCCTCTGCTAAGAGAGGAATGGCGCGAGTGACGGGGCTCGAACCCGCGACCTCCGGCGTGACAGGCCGGCACTCTAACCAACTGAGCTACACCCGCGCATTGTTCTGATGTCTTTCGATCAGGAACGCTGCTCATGTATTCGGGAACTTGGTCAGCGTCAATCGTTTCCGCACGTAAGATGATAAAAAAGTTGGGATAATTCTAATTTAGGCTCATAACTGTGGAAAATGCAGTCATTTTGCTGCCATTTTAAATTTGCCGCTTCTGTGCAGGCGTGAATTTGGCAGAAAAAGCGGCGCCCTAACATAAACGTCGCTCGTTTTAGATTCGAGCTGCGGACAGATTCGCCAGTCTTAGGATCAATCTTAATTTCGACCGTCGCGTCATTTTTATGAAACTGTCTATTGCCACGCGCCAAAATGCGTCTGCAAATAGCAGCCAAACACAAGAAAAGCAGCAATAGCCAAAACAAATAAGAATATCTTCATATTATGAATATCTACATTATCGACATCACAAACAAGAAAACTCTATGTGAACTGTCCCCGGCTATGCGCAGGGCTTTTCACGCCCATTGCAGGGCTGTGACGTTTAACCATTAAAAGCGTTAAAAAGAATTCATAAGCCTTCCCATTGATATCCGAAAATCCATCGCCATTTGCGCTGTTCAATACCTCAATTTAAAAATTCCAACGGGAACCTATGGCCACATCCTCCAAGCGCCGAGCATTGCTGATTGTCAATCCAAAAGCCCGCAATGGCAAAGGGTTCAATGCGGATATGCGCGCGATACTCGAACGTGGAAACCTTGCTCTCATCGAGAAGACAGTCCGGGGCGATGAAACCATTTCGGATGTTATTCGTGCGAACACCGATGTGGACATGGTTATTATTGGCGGTGGCGATGGTACGCTAAACGCAGCAGCGCGAGGGCTCGTCGAAACGAAACTGCCGCTTGCCATATTGCCGTTTGGTACGGCCAACGATTTCGCCCGCACGATTGGCATTCCTGCCAATCCTATTGAGGCAACACGGCAATTGCTCACCTATCATCCACATCCAATTGATCTTGGTGAGGTCAATGGCCATCTTTATTTCAATGTCGCCAGTATTGGCTTTAGTGCAGAGCTTGCACAACAACTCAGTTCTGATGCCAAGAAAAAATGGGGCAAATTCGGCTATGCGATTGCGGCAGGCCGTATTCTCATGCGTTCGGAATTGTTCACAGCCTATCTTGAGCATGACGGGATGACCGAAACGATCAAGACGCTTCAGGTATCGGTTGGGAATGGCAAATTTTATGGCGGCGGTATGGCTGTCCAAAAAGACGCAGCCATTGATGATGGCAAACTCGATTTTTACAGTTTGGAAGTTGATGGTTGGTGGGAGTTGCTGCGTCTGCTTCCCAGCCTGCGTCAGGGAACCCAGTCGAAATGGGATGATGTGCGCGCTTTTCCAACACAGGAAGTCATTATTCGCACAAAAAAACCGCGTCCGGTCAACACAGATGGTGAGCTTACGACCTGGACGCCCGCGCATTTTCGCCTGCACCGCGAGGTGATCCGCGCCTATCGGCCTGCATCATTTTAAATTCACAAAAAATGGCCCGCTCTTGAAAGAACGGGCCCAATTCATGACGTTAGGTGATTGGCTCGGAGGTCAGAAGAGCCGTCAATATAACGCTCAATGCCCCCCAGTGTTCCATCATCAGAAGAAAAAATACCAGATAAACAGAACTGCGATGAATGGTACGCCAAGAAGCCAGAGGATAAGAGCTCGGAACATTTTGTTTCTCCTTCATGTTGAAAAATTAACGCGCAGGCAAACCGAAAGTTCCCCGTTGGATGTGTCAGAAATATGCGGATAGCTGACGACTCATTATAGGGATTTGCAAAAGCTTTAATGATCCGTCAATAATTCAGTGACATCACTATTTTCTAAAAGATAAGTTCGATCTCTCGATCAACGAAAAATTGCGGGCGTATGGCGTATGAGTTCTAACGGGTGGCGAAACCGTGCTGAAAGTGCGGAACTGTCGATAAGGCGCGATAAGCGTGCACCGGCTGCGATGTTGACCTTTGTTGCGCTGGCTCTTGCTCTTGCAGGCTGTGCAAGTGCTCCACAGCCAAAATCGAAGAAAAAGCACCCAAAAGAATATTTTGCTGAATCCAAATATGGCGTCAAAGCCAGTCCCCGTGTCACCAGTGTTCAGGGCAAACCGCTGCCGCGTGGCGGTGGGCGTGATCAGATTGGCAAACCCTATCAGGTTAAAGGCCGCTGGTATTATCCGAAAGAGAACAAGAATTATGCCTCAACGGGTCGCGCTTCCTGGTATGGCAGCGCTTTTCATGGCCGGTTGACCGCCAATGGCGAAATCTATGACATGACGCATTTGACAGCAGCGCATCCAACGATGCCGCTGCCAAGCTATGCGCGCGTTACCAATATGTATAATGGTAGCTCGATCATCGTTCGTGTGAATGATCGCGGACCATTCGAGCGTGATCGCGTTATTGATCTGTCGCAAAAGGCGGCTGAGATGCTGGATTACCAGCATCATGGTACTGCTGACGTGAAGGTGGAATATGTTGGACGCGCTCCGCTTGACGGGCAGGATGATGCCTATCTGATGGCATCCTATCGACCAGGCAATGCTGATCCGATCGGACAGCCAGCCACAGGCGTCATGATGGCAATGAATGCACCGACACCAACACCGGCAGGCATTGCGGCTATGCCTATTCCGCAATCATCACCGTTTGAAGTCAATCAGGCTTATGGCGATGGTGAAATGCCTTTGTTACCCGCGAGTGTTCCCGTTCCGTCACAGCGTCCGGCTCATAGCTTTGGTGTTGCTACAGCCGCAAATATTGGTGGATTGGGGTATGCTTCTGATCGTTTGGCGGCATCTGCCTATGCAGAAGAACGCACTTACGGCAGTATTTTGACTGAAAGTGCGATTTCAAACGCATGGAAGCGCAAAGACGCGGAAGAGCCGCGTGAATATGTTGAACTGGGCACGTTTAATACGCTGGAAGATGCGTTGAAGCTTCAGAAATCCCTGCCTCGGTCTGCGCGCGTCACGCGCACGAAAACACCGACAGAGCAGGGCGATGTTTACGAACTGACGGCATTTGCCCAAAATGGCAACAACGACGATCTGCTTCGTGCAGCATGGAAGGCTGGAGCGAGCGACGCTTTTGTCGTTCGTGCCGATTGATTCCAGCTGCAAATACCGCGTGGCTTCATTCGAAAATGACGAGGGTAGGATGCAACGGCCTAAAAGCGTGAAGTTTGTAACGGCGGTTGCCGTTTCGTTTCTTTTCGCTTTGCCAAGCTATGCGCAGACTGTACCGGCAGAGTTCGCCACCAAAGCGCCGCAGGTCCTTTTGTTGGACGATAAAAGTGGCACGGTTCTTCTTTCCAAAAATCCGGATTTGAAAATTCCACCAGCGTCACTTGCCAAGCTGATGACGGCGGAGGTTGTTTTTGAGGCGCTTAAAAAAGGCGAAACAACGCTCGAAACCGCCTATCCAGTCACGGAATATGCGTGGCGCACTGGTGGCGCACCGTCACGAACGTCCACCATGTTTGCAGCGCTCAAATCGACGCCAACTGTCGCCGATCTTCTTCAGGGTATGATTGTTCAGGCAGCCAATGATGGTGCGATTATTCTTGCCGAAGGCTTGTCCGGCGATGAGACTGCCTTTTCAAAGAAAATGAATGAACGAGCGCAAGAATTGGGACTTACAGGCTCGCATTTCGTCAACGCTACCGGATTGCCAGCGGACGGACAGACTGTAACGCTCTCTGATCTCATAAAGCTTGCGCGACATATCTACAGTGCGCATCCAGAGGCTTACACGTATTATGCACAGGAAGCATTTACCTGGAACAAGATCATGCAACGCAATCGAAACCCGCTCTTGCGGCTCGATATTGGTGCCGATGGCATGGCGACGGGTTATACGGAGGCATCGGGGTACGCGCTTGTAGGGTCAGCAAAACAGAATGGGCGACGGCTTTTTTTGGCCATGAGTGGCTTAACCAGCACCAAAGAGCGTGAAGAAGAGGCCAAAAAGCTCATTCAGTGGGGTATGACCTCCTTTGATGCCATCAATATTTATATGGCGAACGATGAGATCGGTGCAGCACAGGTTTTCGGCGGTTCGGCGTCCAGTGTCCCGCTGAAAGTGAAAGATAGCGTTGAATTGTTGCTCCCAAAGGAGGGGCGCGACAAGCTCAAAGCTCGCATCACTTACGAAGGTCCGTTAAACGCGCCGGTCGATGCAGACACACAAGTCGGAACGATGCAATTTGAGTTAAACGGCAATGTGGTTCAGGAAATACCGCTATATACGGCGCAGGACGTCGCAATTGGTACGCTCTCGCAGCGCGCCAGAGGCGCTGTGATGGAGCTTGCGACCGGCTGGTTGAGGAAATATCTCTAAACCCTCGACGTTCCAGTTAAACGCCGATAAACAGAACAGAGATTGTTTTGATCGGAACTCAATTTTGCGGAAGTCAGTTTGACCGGATTGTTCATTACATTCGAGGGTGGGGAAGGCGCGGGTAAATCAACCCAGATCGCCTTGCTGGCAGATCATTTGCGTTCCCTTGGCTTCGATCCACTGATCACGCGTGAACCCGGCGGTTCTGCGGGAGCGGAAGCCGTCCGCCATGTGATTCTGAGCGGCAATGCCGAAAGCTATGGCCCGGCCATGGAAGCATTGCTGTTCGCCGCCGCCCGTGCTGATCATGTCGATCAGCTGATCCGCCCGGCGCTCGCTGAAAATCGTATCGTGCTTTGCGACCGTTTTATCGATTCGAGTAGAGCCTATCAGGGGGGCACGGGTAATCTTGATGCCACTTACATGGCGGCGATTGAACGTATCGCCATCGATGGTGCCATGCCTGATCTCACAATCATTCTCGATATTCCTGCAGAAAAAGGCCTTTCACGAGCCAATAAGCGCCGTGGTGCTGACGTGGCGGATCGTTTCGAGAAAGAAGCGATTGCCGTGCATGAAGCACGCCGTCAGGCTTTTCTTGCTATTGCGAAAGCGGAGCCGGAGCGCTGTAAAGTGGTGAATGCCGACCGTATTCAGGATTCGATTTCAGCAGATATCATCCGAATTACCGATGAAATTCTGAAGAAAAGGGGACTTCTGTGATCGAAGAACTCGACGTCCCCAAAGCGCATGATTCCATCGAGGGCGTTGCAGAGCCATCTGCCAGCGATTATCTCACTGGTCACAGCGAGATTGCGGCTTTCCTTGCGCAGGCCTATCGTGAAGGCAGGATGCATCATGCCCTGCTTTTTGAAGGTGAGCAGGGGATCGGTAAGGCAACGCTGGCCTTTCATCTGGCGGGCCATATGCTTGAACATAGCGATCAGGTTTTGGCACCCGAAACCATTGGCGCACCTGATTTTAACAAGCCACTATGGCGACAGATTGCAGGCGGCATGCATCCGGCTGTGCTGCATATCAATCGGCCTTTTGATCAGAAGACGGGCAAGTTCAAAACTGGCATCCCGGTTGAGGAAATTCGCCGTGTTACCCATTTTCTCACCCGCACCGCATCAGACGGCGCATGGCGCATTGTCATTGTCGATCCGGCAGATGACATGAACCGCAACGCGGCCAATGCGCTTCTCAAAACACTGGAAGAGCCGCCCGCCCGCGCAATCTTCATTCTGATCTCGCATTCATCGGGAAGATTGTTGCCGACAATCCGTTCGCGCTGCCAGAGCATCCAGTTCAAGCCGCTTGGCGATGATGCGCTCACCGACGCACTCGTTCACATCGGGCCAAGCGTCGGCCTTGATGCGGATAACATTACACCATCGCTTCTCGGTCGTTCGGAAGGCAGCGTGCGCAAGGCGCTGCTTCTCGTGGCGCATGGTGGTCTGGAAATATCCGATACGGTCGATGCAATCTTGCAGAGACAGAATTTCGACCTGCCGAAAGCGCAGGCTCTCTCAGGTGTTCTGAACGGCCGTGAAGCAGAAGTTCAGTATGAATTGTTCCGTGATTATCTGATGAGCCGGATTGCCGATGAAGCGCGTCGCTATGCAGATTCGGGTCAGTTGCGCGAAGCCGATCAATGGTCACGCTATTGGAGTGAGTTGACCCGCGAAATTTCCAATGCCGAGACCTATAATCTCGACCGAAAGCAGGCCGTTATGATTCTTTTGGAAAAAACGCATCGTGCTTTTCGGTCAGGCCTGCCTCCGCTTACGTGACATGCAGTCCTACATGCGTTATGTCACCGCTAACGTTTTTTGAATATCACACTTGAAGAAGCCGGATTTCCGATGAGCCGCGAAAAATTCTACATCACCACTGCGATTGCTTACCCGAATGGCAAGCCGCATATCGGCCATGCTTATGAGTTGATTGCGACCGACGCCATGGCGCGTTTTCAGCGTCTGGATGGCAAGGATGTTCACTTTCTGACCGGCTCGGATGAACACGGTATCAAGATGTTGCAGAGTGCGCGCAAGGAAGGCATAAGCCCGCGCGAACTCGCAGATCGCAACACCGCTGCTTTCCAGCGCATGGGCGAGTTTCTGAACAGCTCGCATGATGACTATATCCGCACCTCGGAAGAGCGTCATTACAAGGCCAGCCAGGCAATCTGGCAGGCAATGTCTGCCAGCGGTGACATTTATAAGGGCGGTTATGCGGGCTGGTATTCAGTACGCGACGAAGCCTATTACGGCGAAGAAGAAACTGAAGTCCGCGCCTATAATGTTCGTTACGGCCCGCAGGGTACGCCTGTCGAATGGGTTGAAGAAGAAAGCTATTTCTTCCGTCTGTCGAACTATCAGGACAAGCTCGTTGAGCTTTATGAAAACAATCCCGGCTTCATCATGCCTGCGGAGCGTCGCAACGAAATCGTTAGCTTCGTAAAGTCTGGCCTGAAAGATCTGTCGATTTCGCGCACGACATTCGACTGGGGTATTCCTGTTCCGGGTGATGAAAAGCACGTCATGTATGTCTGGGTTGATGCGCTGACCAACTACATCACAGCACTCGGCTATCCAGATACGACCAGTGACAAGTGGGCTTACTGGCCTGCTGATGCGCATATCATCGGCAAAGATATTTCGCGTTTCCACGCGGTTTACTGGCCAGCATTTTTGATGTCGGCAGGCATTCCGCTGCCAAAGCGTGTGTTTGCGCATGGCTTCCTGTTCAACCGCGGTGAAAAAATGTCGAAGTCTCTCGGCAACGTTATCGATCCGTTTGAGCTGGTTGAACGCTATGGTCTTGATCAACTGCGTTATTTCCTGATGCGCGAAGTGCCATTCGGTCAGGATGGTAGCTACAGCCACGATGCAATCGTCAACCGTACCAATGCCGATCTCGCCAATGATCTTGGCAATCTCGCACAGCGCTCGCTGTCGATGATTGCAAAGAACTGCGACGGTAAGGTTCCAGTTCCGGGCGCCTTCTCGGAGGCAGACAAGGCTATTCTTGATCAGGCCGATGCAGCATTGGAAACCGCACGCAAGGCTGTCGGCGATCAGGCATTGCACATCGCACTCGGTTCCATCTTTGCCGTTGTTGCGGAAGCAAACCGCTATTTTGCGGGGCAGGAGCCTTGGGCGCTGCGCAAGACCGATCTGGAGCGGATGGGTACGGTGCTCTATGTGACGGCAGAAGTGATCCGCCGCGTTGGTATCATGGTTCAGCCTTTCATTCCACAATCGGCGGAAAAGCTGCTCGATACTCTGGCAATCCCGGCAGACAAGCGCCAGTTCTCAGACGTAGCGGCAAGCCCGCTTGTTGGCGGCGCGGAACTGCCCGCACCGCAGCCGGTTTTCCCGCGCTATGTGGAAGCGGAAGAACAGAACTGAGCTGAATATGCTGGTTGATAGTCACTGCCATCTCGACTTTGCGGATTTCGAACCGGAGCGCGACGCTGTCGTTCAGCGTGCCCTCGACGCCGGTATCAAACGCATGGTCACGATTTCAACACGGGTGCGTAAGTTCGATACGATCTTAGCACTCGCTGAAAAATATGAGTCCGTCTATTGTTCGGTTGGCACCCATCCGAACAATGCCCATGAAGAACTGGATGTGACTGCCGACGATCTTGTGCGGCTGGCCGCGCATCCGAAGGTTGTCGCCATAGGCGAAGCGGGGCTTGATTATCATTATGATTATGCGCCGCCAGAAGCCCAGCGTCAGGGCTTCCTCGTGCATATTGAAGCGGCGCGCCGCACGCAGTTGCCGCTTGTGATCCATGCCCGAAGCGCTGATCAGGACATGGCCGATATTCTGGAAACTGAGACGGCGAAAGGCGCATTTCCCTTCATTCTGCATTGTTTCTCGTCAGGTCGTGCATTGGCAGAAAAAGGCGTAGAACTAGGCGGATACGTCTCATTCTCCGGCATTTTGACATTTAAGAATTCGGCCGATATTCGCGAAATAGCGCAGATTGTTCCGCGTGATCGTTTGCTGGTTGAAACGGATGCGCCTTATCTCGCGCCTATGCCGCATCGCGGCCAGCGTAATGAGCCGTCATTCGTGCAGCACACAGCCGCCGTGCTGGCTGAAACAATCGGCGTAAGCAAAGAAGAAATCGCGGACATGACCAGTGAAAATGTCTTCCGGCTTTTCTCCAAAATGCCAAAGCCTGCCGGGGAATAATTATCGTGATATCGCCTCGCAATTGTCTGCGTTTCACAATTCTCGGGTGCGGTTCGTCGCCCGGTGTACCGCGTATCAATGGCGATTGGGGCAATTGCGATCCGAAAAACCCGAAGAACAAGCGTCGCCGTGCCGCTTTGCTGGTTGAGCGCTTCAATGCTGAGGGAAGTAGCACGGTTGTTGTTATCGACACTGGCCCGGATTTCCGGGACCAGATGATCGATGCCAATGTCACGTCGCTTGATGCAGCCATCTATACGCATCCACATGCCGACCATATTCATGGCATCGATGATTTACGCACCTATGTGGTTGAAAACCGCCGACTAATGGATGTCTATGCCAACCGGCTGACACGCAATCGTCTGTTTGAGGCCTTCGGCTATTGTTTTGAAACGCCCGTTGGATCGAGCTACCCGCCGATCCTGTCAATGCATGACATCATGGCTGAAACGGCTTTCTCGATCACGGGTGCGGGAGGGCCGATCCGCTTTGAGCCATTTACACAGGTTCATGGCGATATTGAATCGCTCGGTTTCCGTATTGGCGATGTTGCTTATTGCACGGATGTCAGCGCATTCCCGGATGAGAGCCTGAAATATATTCGCCATGCTGATGTACTGATTATCGGCGCGCTGCAATATCGCCCGCATCCAAGCCATTTTTCGCTGGAACAGGCGTTGGAATGGGTCGAATTTTTCGGGCCTAAACGCGCAATCCTGACGCATATGCATGTGCCACTCGATTACGACACGGTCATGCGCGAGACGCCCGATCATGTGGAGCCCGGTTATGACGGGCTAAGCTTTGAAGTTCCAATTGCATAGAAAAAGGCCCAGAACGGGCCTTTTTCTATGAGTTTAAGCCTATCAGGCAACCGATCCCTTGACCGGGAAAGGCATTACATTGCTTTCTTCAACGTCTTCTTTCTTGGCCTTTTCCGACTTGTCTTCAAGCTGCAAACCACCAGCGCGAAGCAGATCGGAGAAGCGGCCACCGCGAGCAGCGAGTTCATCAAAGCTGCCGCGCTCAACCAGATGGCCCTTGTCCATGAACAAGACGATATCAGCAGAACGAACAGTCGACAGACGGTGCGCAATGATGAAGGTCGTGCGGTTTTCACTCAGATCATCAACGGCCTGCTTGACCTTTTCCTCGGTTTCAACGTCAAGCGCACTGGTCGCCTCGTCGAGTACGAGAATTGGCGAATCTTTCAGGATAGCGCGTGCAATTGCCAGACGCTGACGTTCACCGCCTGAAAGCTGCGAACCACGTTCACCGACAACCGTATCGTAGCCATTGCCCTTTGCGAGAATGAAGTCATGGGCCGCGGCAGCCTTGGCAGCGGCCTGAACCATTTCACTCGTCGCATTTTCATTACCAACACGGATGTTTTCTTCAATCGAACGATTGAACAGACCTGCATCTTGGAAAACAGTGGCAATGGCATGACGCAACGAGCGACGGCTGACGGTGCGTGTATCAATGCCATCAATCAGAATGCGGCCGGCGGCAGGATCGAATACGCGCTGAAGGATATTGATCAGCGTCGTCTTGCCTGCACCCGTTGGGCCAACGATAGCCACGGTCTGCCCCGGCTTCACTTCAAACGAAACGTCATAGACGCCCTGACCCGAATTCGGGAATTCAAAGGTCACATTGTCGAAAACAATATCGCCCTTGACGTTTTCAAGATCGGTCGCGTCCTGTGGCTCCTGACGGTCAGCGGTCGCGTCTTCCATCTCGAAGAATTCTTCAAGCTTGGCGCGCGCCGTCACAGTCTGGTTGATAAAGGCGCTGATCTGGTCAAGACGGCCGATCATCAGCTGGGCAAAACCGATAAAGGCAATCACGTCACCAACACGCATCTGGCCCTTGGTTACGAAATACGCACCAAGCAGAAGCACGATAACCATCGAGAAGGTCGAAGCCATGCGGTTAAGGCCGCTGGCAAGCGCCCACCAGTTGAGAACCGGGAACTGAACGTTTTCGAGGTTCTTTGCATATTCGCGTAGTGCCTGCGTTTCCGAAGCAATGCGATTATAGCTCTGCACGACCGAAACGTTGCTGATTGTATCGCTCACATGCTCAAACAGCTTGTGGTGGTGCTTTTCAACAGCAGACTGGCCGTCCTTGGTTTTGCGCATGACGAGCTGGCCAATCATCACATAGATGACACCAAGCACGATCAGCACCATAGACATGCGAAGATCCATGCTCATAGCGACCGGAATAAGCGCCACCAGTGCCACCACGGTGGTCAGGTGCTGACGCATGAATTCGAGCCAGAGAGTGAACAGCGAGTCCGTTGCGCGGATCAGCGTATGCAGCGCATTCGACGTGCCGCGCTTCTGATGCCAAGCAAGTGGCATGGTGATAATGCGTTCATAAGAGTCGATCATCACACCCAAACGGCGACGATGGGCGAGGCGGTCAGCCCCACGCGCAACAAAGACCGCTGCGATGATGTTAAACGCACCGAGAGCTGCCCACATGGCGAGCTGCGTAACGATATCGCCTTTGTCGGAAATCGCCTGAATGACCCGACCAAAAAGGATCGGCTCGGCCAGCATGACAAGGGCAACCAGTACGCTTGCAACGCACATGGTTATGGTTGCAGCTTTCTCTGCTGCAAGATATTCCATGGCACGCCAGTAGATTTTGAACAAAGACACCGTGGGACTCCCGCCGTTCTATTTCAAGGGACTAAATGGTGCAGTCCCGTTATTCTATCAACATGCAATGAAGGCAAGACGTGGCAATTGGGTGTCATAGTCGACCATAAATTAAAAATGCATGTAACCGAGCGTGAAGATTCATAGCGTATTGGCATATTCTTGGCAGGGTGTTTAACAGGGCGAGAATTCCATTTTTGCCAAATATGCCTAGCAATCCGCCCTTGGCGCGTCTATTGACAGACATAAATGAGCGGCACACTGGCTTGTGCTGAAAAAATATTGATCGGGTTTTTCCATGGCAGGCGTTGAACAAAAGAGTGTGGACACAGACGAAGCGGGCATGCGGCTCGATCGCTGGTTCAAGGTCCATTTCCCAGGATTGGGCTTTGGGCACCTGCAAAAACTGTTGCGCTCCGGTCAGATCCGCATTGATGGCAGCCGCGCCAAGTCAGATACACGCTTGCAGGCAGGCCAGATGGTGCGCATTCCGCCGCTGGAAGTCGACGAAAAGGCCGCAGGGCCGATGACGGCGAAAACCATTCGCAGCCAGCAGGATGGCGATGTTCTCAAACAGATGCTGATTTATGAAGATCCGAAGGTTTTTGTGTTCAACAAACCGGCGGGTCTGGCAGTGCAGGGCGGTTCTGGCCTTGTGCGCCACGTGGACGGTATGCTGGAAGCGTGGCGCAATAAGAAAGGTGAAAAGCCTCGCCTCGTGCATCGTATCGACCGTGACACTTCTGGTGTGCTGGTGGTTGCGCGCACGCGTGGTGCCGCACAGGCATTGACAGCATCATTCCGCGAACGCGACACTAAAAAGACCTATTGGGCACTGGTAAAAGGTGTTCCACGTAAGCGCGAAGACAAGATTTCAACCTGGCTGGTCAAAGAGCAAACGCCAGATGGTGATAAGATGCGTGTTTGCCAGCATGGTGAGCCGGATTCGGATCATGCAGTTTCTTATTACCGGATCATCGAAAAGATCGGTAACAATCTGACATGGTTGGAAATGGAGCCTTATACAGGCCGCACCCATCAGCTGCGTGTTCATGCGGCGCATATCGGCCATCCGATCATCGGCGATCCGAAATATTTTGAAGCTGACCAGAACTGGGAATTCCCTGGCGGCATTCAAAAGAAGCTGCATCTTCATGCGCGCCGCATTCGCATTCCAAACCCGTCAGGTGGCATCATTGATGTGACAGCACCGCTGCCGCCGCACATGGTACAATCGTGGAACCTGCTTGGCTTTGATGAGGCAAACGCGGAAGAGTAACAATGTCGGGTGCGGCACGGGGAAGTGTTCAGGGCAGGGTGTCATTCGACGGACTGGCAATTGCCCTCGTGATGTTTATCATGTTCACTTGGGGGCTTAATCAGGTTGCCATTAAGATTGGTAATCGTGGGTTTAACCCCATGCTCATGGCTTCCGGCCGTGCAGCACTGGGTGGTGTCTGCGTTTTTCTCTGGTGCTATTGGAAGAACATTCCACTGTTTGGCCGTGACGGAACGCTGAAGCCCGGCATTCTTGCGGGCCTTCTTTTTGGCGTCGAATTCGTCATGATCTTCCTTGCGATGGAGCTGACCAGCGTCGGGCGTGTCACGCTGATGATGAATGTCATGCCGTTCTGGGTGGCAATCGGCAGCCATTTTCTTTTGGGCGAGCGTATGTCGATGCGTGCTTTCATCGGCATGTGTGTGGCGTTTATCGGTGTTTTCGTGGTGTTCTCAGACCATATCAGCCGTCCGGGTCCGAATGCACTCTACGGTGATCTGCTGGCGCTGATTTCCGGTATGCTTTGGGGAATGACCACGCTCGTCATTAAACGGTCGAAGCTTGCAAGTGCTGCGCCTGAAAAGACATTGCTCTATCAGCTGGTCGTGGCTGCATTCGTGCCGTTGCCATTGCTGTTTTTCAGCGGCCCATTGATCCGCGACCCGGATATGCTCTCGGTGCTGTCATTTTTGTTTCAGTCAATGTTCGTGGTGGCTGTGACCTATCCGCTGTGGTTCTGGATGATAAGCCGCTATCCGGCTTCCAAATTGTCAAACTTTGCTTTTCTGACGCCTGCTTTTGGCGTGTTGCTGAGTGGATTGCTGCTTCATGAACCACTGGGTTGGAAAATCCTTGCAGCGCTTGCCCTGATTGGTCTGGGCCTCATTATTATTAACCGCCCAGCAAAAGCCGGAGCCGCTTCATGAAACTCGTTCTTTTTGATTGTGACGGCACACTTGTCGATAGCGGTGACACGATCCATCATTGCATGGCAGCGAGCTTTGTTGACGCTGGGCTGGCACCGCCTGAAATCGAACAGACACATTCAATCATCGGTCTTTCGCTGCCGATAGCGATTGCCCAGCTGCTTGGTCGCGAAGTTGATGAGAAGGCGCACTGGCTCACGCAGCGCTACAAGGAAAATTTTGTAAAACTTCGCCAGACGCCGAATTTTACCGAGCCACTTTACGAGGGTATTCTGCCTCTTCTGACAGAGCTTGGCCGCCGCGATGATCTTCTTTTGGGAATTGTCACTGGCAAGTCGCAGCGTGGCGTTCGCTCGATTTTTGAACGCCATGGCATCGGACATCATTTCATGATCGTTCGTACCGCTGATGATTGCCCGTCCAAGCCTCATCCGGCCATGGTGCTTGAATCCTGTTCCGAAATGGGGATAGAACCAGAGCAAACAATCGTGATCGGCGATGCGATCTACGATATGCAAATGGCTCGCTCGGCAGGCGCGCGCGCCGCAGGTGTTTCATGGGGCTATCATGGCCCGGATTCACTTGTGGAAGCAGGCGCTCATCACGTTTTGAACAAGCCAGAAGAACTTCATGCAATCCTGCATGAAATGGATACCTCTATTCTCTAATGAACCGGACAATATTATGCGCGACACTCTGAGCGACCCGCAAGCTGAAATGCCAATCTCCCAGAAAGACCCGGTGGCGCGCTCGCAGGAACTGATGCGAACACCACTGCCAAAACGTTTTTATGAAAAGGCTGAGGTTGCCGAAGTTGAAGGCGGTTTCACCGTGCACCTTGATGGTCGTCCGGTCAAAACCCCGGCGCGGGCCGTTCTGCTTCTGCCAACCCGGGAAGCTGCGGAAATCATTGCGGAAGAATTCCGCGCACAGGAAAAGGTTATCGATCCGTCCAAAATGCCTGCGACCCGTCTGGTGAATACGGCTGTTGATGGCATTGCGCAGGACCCGCAAGCGGTATTTGAAGACATTCTGCGCTTTGCCGGAACGGACATGATCTGCTATCGCGCGGCAAGCCCGAAAGAACTTGTGGCCCGGCAGACGGAACAATGGGACCCGCTGATTGACTGGGCGGAAAGCCTTGGCGCCCGTTTTGCACTTGCAGAAGGTGTGATGCATGTCGAACAATCACGTGAAGCGATTGCAGCTTTCGGCATTCATCTTGCAGAATTCAAAAATCCGATTGCGCTGGCATCGCTGCATACCATGACAACGCTGACCGGCTCCGCACTGATCGCTCTGGCAATCGCCAAAGGCGAAGTGTCTGTTGAGGATGGCTGGAAACGCGCGCATCTTGATGAAGACTGGACCATTGAGCATTGGGGTGAGGATGCTGAAGCGCGCGCACGCCGTACAACGCGTGAGAGCGAAATATTGGTTGCTGCCCGCGTCTTGCAAGCGCTCTAGTTATTATTTAACTGATAACTATAATATACTGATTGTAAAAGAATACCCGGCTTTCGCCTGGTTTTCTTTCGCGCACCTTCTGGCACGTCGTTCCCCTCGGTAATGGCCTTAACCGGAGTGAGTGGCAATTGTTCATTGCCACCCGCAATCCTGATTAAACCGAGTAGTACATGTCGAACTCGATTGGATGTGGCGTTGTTTCATAACGCATCACTTCCGCCATCTTGAGTTCGATGAAGCTGTCGATCTGATCGTCTTCGAATACACCGCCAGCCTTCAGGAACTCACGATCCTTGTCGAGGGACTGAAGCGCTTCACGAAGCGAACCACAAACGGTTGGGATCTTCTTGAGCTCCTTTGCAGGAAGATCATAAAGATCCTTGTCCATCGCCTGACCTGGATGAATCTTGTTCTTGATACCGTCAAGACCAGCCATCAGCAGCGCTGCAAAGCAGAGATATGGGTTTGCTGCCGGATCAGGGAAGCGAACTTCAAGGCGCTTCGACTTCGGCGACGAGCCGAAAGGAATACGGCAGGAAGCCGAACGGTTGCGAGCCGAGTAAGCCAGCAGAACTGGTGCTTCATAACCCGGGACCAGACGCTTGTAGGAGTTGGTCGATGGGTTGGTGAATGCGTTCACGGCCTTTGCGTGCTTGATAACGCCACCGATAAAGAACAGGCAGTTTTCCGAAAGGCCGGCATATTCATTGCCCGCGAAGGTTGGCTTGCCATCTTTCCAGATCGAGAAGTGGACGTGCATACCCGAGCCGTTGTCACCGAAGACTGGCTTTGGCATGAAGGTTGCGGTTTTGCCGTAGGCATTGGCAACCTGATGCACAACATACTTGTAGATCTGCATCTTGTCGGCGTTGCGAACGAGCGTGTCGAACTTGACACCCAGTTCGTGCTGAGCGGACGCCACTTCGTGGTGATGCTTTTCAACGGTTACGCCCATTTCCGTCAAAACGGTGAGCATTTCCGAACGCATATCCTGCGCGCTGTCGATTGGCGGAACAGGGAAGTAACCACCCTTGACGCGTGGACGGTGGCCGAGATTGCCGGTTTCGTAATCGGTGTCATCGTTCGATGGCAGCTCGGTTGAGTCGAGCTTGAAGCCTGTGTTGAATGGATCAACCTTGTACTTCACATCATCGAATACGAAGAATTCAGCTTCTGGGCCAACATAAACAGTGTCACCGATGCCGAGCGACTTCATGTAGGCTTCGGCCTTCTTTGCAGTCGTGCGTGGATCGCGGCCATAAGCTTCACCCGAAACCGGATCAAGAATGTCGCAGAGAATGACCAGCGTGGACTGAGCGAAGAATGGATCAATGTGAGCGGTTTCCGGATCTGGCATGAGAACCATGTCGGATTCGTTGATGGCCTTCCAGCCAGCAATCGATGAGCCGTCGAACATAACGCCATCAACGAACATGTCTTCGTCGACGAGGCCGATATCCATCGTAACGTGCTGCAGTTTGCCCTTAGGGTCTGTGAAGCGGAGGTCGACAAACTTAATGTCGTTATCTTTGATCTGTTTCAGAATGTCATTGGCAGTCGTCATTTTAATATCCTGTTTGCACGACGATGTTCGGTAGGCTGGTTTTATTAGATGGCATCCACGCCGGATTCACCGGTACGAATGCGGATAACTTCTTCGATATTGGAGACGAAAATCTTACCGTCACCAATGCGCCCTGTCTGGGCTGCCTTGCGAATAGCTTCAATGGCGCCATCGACGGTTTCATCGGCGACGATGACTTCAACTTTCACCTTGGGAAGAAAATCGACGACATATTCCGCGCCGCGGTAAAGCTCGGTATGGCCCTTCTGTCGGCCAAAACCCTTAGCTTCAATTACAGTAATTCCCTGCAAACCAACTTCCTGAAGGGCTTCCTTCACTTCATCCAGCTTGAAAGGCTTAATGATGGCTTCGATCTTTTTCATCAGAGAATGGTCTCCGCTCTTGTTCGGAAATGGGCGTCGTGCCCGTTTCGCTGATATAGAAGCATGAACTGTGCCAACTTGTTAGGTGACAGCCATTTTTTTTAAGTTTTGCGTTGTTTTCAGCAAATTTTGCCGAAATTTTCGCATCTATTCAGCTGAAAAGGGCGCTGATATTGAGGCTAGCGCATTTTCAATAATTTCAGAAGTCTAACCTTCCTTGCAGCAGAGTGGCATTTTTTTTGTCATCCCGGCAAGGCAATCCGTATGAAAGATTTTCAACGGCAGTTTTATGCTCTGCACAGTGATTAAAAAATAGACAATCTGCCATGAACTTAATCAGACTTGCATCAAAGCGAATGGCGCGCGATTAATCAACCAACAACCAGGGGAAATATGAGTCATGCTGGAACTGTTGACGCCGGAACAAATGTCGCGTGCAGACAAAATGACAATTGAAAGCGGCACGCGTGATGGTTTTTCACTGATGCTCGCAGCAGGGCATGCCGTTGCAGATGTAGCCCAGCGCATGTTCCTTGCCAGAGGCCGGGTCGCCGTTCTCTGTGGCCCCGGAAACAATGGTGGCGATGGCTATGTTGCGGCCCAATTCCTCGCTAAGGCCGGATATGCCGTTACCTGCTTCGGAACAGCGCAGCCCCGCCCGGACACCGATGCGATGAGGGCACTCCACTATTATAAAGGAGATGTGCGGCGTATCAGTGCGTTTGAACCCAAAGACTTTGTCGGCGTCATTGACGCGATTTATGGCGCAGGTCTGGCGCGCGCGGTGGAAGGCGCTGAAGCCAGCGCAATAGAAGCAGTCAATGCTTCGAACATTCCCGTGCTGGCTGTGGATTTGCCAAGCGGCATATCCGGCAAAGACGGGCAGGTTTTGGGAACCGCTGTTTGGGCACGCGCAACCGTGACATTCTTCCGTAAGAAACCCGGTCATCTCTTGCAGCCGGGCCGGGCGCATTGTGGCGTGCTTCATGTGGCAGACATTGGGATTCCCGATACGGTGCTGGAAAGCATCGCTCCAGATACTTTTGAAAATGCGCCGGAGCTTTGGCAGGACCAACTGCCCATACTTGCAATCAATGCCCACAAATATAGTCGCGGCCATGCGGCAGTTTTTTCCGGGCCTGTGCATTCAACAGGTGCGGCACGTTTATCGGCAAGGGCGGCAGCGCGCAGTGGTGCAGGGGCTGTCACATTGCTTTCGCCACCTGATGCAGTTTTAACCAATGCAGCCCATCTGACGAGCATCATGCAGCGCGAGACACGCAATATAAAGGATGTTGAAACTTTTTTGGTGGAGCGCAAGGTTGCAGCCTGCGTGCTTGGACCGGGCTACGGCAATCCGTCATTTGCCCGCGATCATGCCTTGATGCTGTTGACAGCTGTCAACGGGCGCTCTGAATATCTAAAAGGCGTGGTTTTGGATGCCGACGGCATCACGGCTTTTGAAAATCAGCCGGAACAGCTTTTCAAAGCTCAAAGAAATACCGACACGGCGCTTGTTCTCACGCCACATGAGGGCGAGTTTCGGCGTCTTTTTCCGGATATTGCAGCCGGGAACGAAATGTCAAAGCCAGATAGGGCACTCAAAGCAGCAAAACGGGCAAATGCCGTTGTGATCTATAAAGGGCCGGATACGGTAATTGCAGCACCTGACGGGCGCGCCATTATCAATGCGAATGGCACACCATTTCTCGCAACGGCGGGATCGGGCGATGTGCTGGCTGGCATTGTATGCGGATTGCTTTCACAGGGAATGCCAGCCTTTGAAGCAGCAGGCACTGCCGTATGGATCCATGCAGATGCAGGCCGACGCTTCGGACATGGGCTAATTGCAGAGGATTTGCCAGAGCAGTTACCCGCCGTCTGGGCTTCGCTCTAGAGGATTTTCAGCAAAAGTGCGAAGCGGTTTTGCGTGGGATAATGCGTAACAAATTGATAGAGCCTTTCCAGGGATTCAATCAAAATACGAAATGCTCTATCGCCCGGATGTTCGGCTATTGCCACTCCCCACGTCAACGGTAACGCTGCCGGAAATCGAAACATCAGTATTGCCAACGCGGAAATTTTTCCAACTTCCCGCTGGCTGACTATCGGGTTCAGGTGCAGGTGGTGGTGCCGATACGATCGGCTTTTGCATCTTCACGCCCGGTAGTCCCGTCTGTGACGGCTCATTTGCAAAAGCACTTGCTGATAACGCTATTGAAGAAACAGCGGTAAATATAAGAATTTGCTTCATAATAGCGTTACCTTGTTTCAGACTTTATCTGCAACGGCTTCCAAAAGCTGCTCAGTCATTTCAAGTGTGAATTCATCATAATGCGAGATGACGCGGCTTGGCTCGTAATGCTGAACCGGCAAATCAGTATAACCGAAATCTACGGCAACAACAGGGATACCGGCTGCTTTCGCCGTATCAATATCTGTACGGCTGTCTCCAACCATCACGGCGCGATCACGGTTTCCGCCCGCCTTGGCAATTGTTTCGATCAAATGGCGCGGATCTGGCTTGCGGAATGCAAATGTGTCTGCACCGCAAATTGCCGCAAAGCGATGAGCTTCACCCATTGCAGTCAAAAGCTTGACCGACAATGTTTCAAACTTGTTGGTGCAAACCGCCAATGTGTAACCATTCGAAGAAAAACGATCCATGGCTTCAAGGACGCCCGGATAAAATGCCGAGTCGCCCGGCATGTGTGCCGCATAATGCTCGCGGAATTCTTCAACAAGGTGATCAAGCTTCGCATCATCAAGCTGTTTTTGCTGCGCTGCAAAAGCGCGCTCGATCATAACGCGGCCACCTTGTCCCACAAAGCGGCGCAGCTGACCATGGTCAGCCGTTTGCAAGCCCGAGATTGCAAGGCAGTGATTCAAGCTGCCCAGAAGGTCTGGCGCTGTTTCAACCAATGTGCCATCGAGGTCGAAAACGATAATGGGCTTGGAGTTGGCAGCGGACATGATGCTTCTTTCGGGAAAAAATCTGTGTTGATGCAGTGCTAGCTGATCTTCGAGATAGGCTCAAGTTCGTACCTTCTCAAGACAGAGATGAAATAAGAGTTCATCGCAAAAATAACGATAATTCATATTGAGAGCTTTGTTGCGATGCTCCCGCATGCTAGAGGCGTTGCCGGAGACGGATAAGAATCCGATGGGAAGATAGAAATTCAGGCATGGATATTTCAGGCATGGATGAAGCACGAAAGCTCAAAATCGCCGCTGCCGCCGAGGCATTGACACATGTCAAAACTGGAATGCGTCTGGGAATTGGAACCGGCTCGACGGCAGAAGAATTTGTGCGTCTGCTTGCAGAAAAGGTAAATTCCGGCTTTAAAATCATTGGCGTACCGACATCGGAACGCACAGCTGATCTTTGCAGAGAATTGGGGGTTCCACTCACGACTCTGGAAGAAACGCCGCATCTTGACCTGACCGTCGATGGCGCTGATGAAGTCGATCCTAATCTTTCAGTCATCAAGGGCGGAGGTGGTGCATTGCTGCGTGAAAAGATCGTCGCTGCCGCTTCCGACTCAATGATTGTTATTGCAGACGGGTCGAAAGTTGTTGAGACGCTTGGCCGTTTTCCGCTGCCGATTGAAGTCAATCGTTTTGGACTTGGCGCAACTTTACGCGCTATTGAACTGGCTGCTTCGCAATGCGGCCTTGCAGGTCCGTTGGTCCTGCGTTTAAAAGACGGCTCACCATTTGTAACGGATGGTGGGCATTATATCGTGGATGCATCTTTTGGCCGCATTCCCGATCCAAAGATTCTATCTGACGCTCTCTTCGCCATACCGGGCGTTGTCGAGCACGGACTTTTTATCGGACTGGCACGGGCCGCAATCATTGCAGGCGCTGACGGCATCCGAACCATGACCCGGCCTTAAACCGCCTATAAGAATTGTTTGAACGGAGTACTGACCATATGATCCCGGCAACTGGCTTCCGCCGTCTGATTGCACCGTTTTCCGCACTCGTCCTGCTGTCAGGCGTTCATGCGGCCTCAGCACAGGAAATTTCCGCTTCGCATCTGGACGCTGCCCGCGCGGCAATTGCTTCCATTCAGGCGACTGAACAGTTTGATGAGATCCTGCCGAGTGCCGCACGGGCGCTGAAGGGGGAACTTATTCAGAAAGACCCAAATCTTGAAGCGCTCATCACCAAGACTGTTGATGACAAAGCGCTCGCGCTTGCTGCTCGCCGCGCTGATCTCGAAACTGAATCGGCTCGCGCTTATGCAAATGCGTTCAGCGAAGATGAACTCAAAGCAATCGCTGCATTCTACAATTCCGAAGCAGGCAAAAAGCTGCTTGCTGAAGGCCCGATTGTAACGCGCGAAGTCGTTAAGGCTGCCAATATCTGGCAGAACGGAATTGCCCGCGATCTCGCGACTTCGGTTGCAGAAGTTCTCGCAGCCCAGGCAGGTGCTACGGCTACGCCTGAACAGCCTGCTCAGCAGTAATTTCTTATTGTAACGCAGATTTTAAAAGCCCGGCGACTTGGCCGGGCTTTTTCTTTTGCTTACATAAGTGTCACGCATCAGATTTAAATGGAGAGTCCCATGGCCGGTTATGATTATGATCTTTTTGTTATCGGTGGTGGGTCCGGTGGTGTGCGGGCAGGGCGCCTGGCCGGTGCAATGGGCAAAAAGGTCGGTCTGGCCGAAGAGTACCGTATGGGCGGCACCTGCGTTATTCGTGGTTGTGTCCCCAAAAAACTCTTCGTTTACGCCTCGCAATTTCCCGAGCACTTTGAAGATGCGGCCGGATATGGCTGGAATGTTGGCAAAAGCAGCTTTGAGTGGAAAAAGCTTCTCGCGGCGAAAGACAAGGAAATTGATCGGCTTGAAGGTCTTTATCGCAAAGGTCTTGAAAACTCGAACGTCGATATTTTTGCAAGTCGCGCAGAACTGATCGATGCACACACAATCGAACTCAAAGCTGACGGGCGCCGTGTCACTGCGGATCAAATTCTGATTGCAACGGGCGGTCACCCAAGCGCGCATGACGCGCTGCCCGGCCATGAATATTGCATTACGTCTAATGAAGCCTTTCATCTGGAAGAGTTGCCGAAATCCATCGCCATCGCTGGCGGCGGTTATATCGCAGTCGAATTTGCCAATATTTTCCATGGTCTTGGTGTTGAAACGACAATCGTCTACCGCGGCAAAGAAATCCTCTCGCGCTTTGACCACGATCTGCGTCAACTGCTTCATGAAACCATGGTTTCTAAAGGCATTCGCATCATCTGCGGCGCAGTTTTTGAGAAGGTCGAAAAGCAATCTGATGGCGCATTGAAAGTTTCGCTGACCAATGGCGAAACACTCGATGTCGGTCAAGCCATGTTGGCAATTGGCCGCAAACCCAACACCGCGGGCCTTGGTCTTGAAAAGGCAGGCGTAAAAACCGACGCGCTGGGTGCCATCGAAGTCGATGATTATTCCCGCACAAGCGTTTCCAATATCTGGGCTGTTGGCGATGTTATCAATCGCGTTCAGTTGACGCCGGTCGCGATCCACGAAGCAATGTGCTTCCTTGAAACAGCTTTCAAAGATAATCCAACGAAACCCGATCATGAGCTTATTGCCACGGCAGTTTTCTCGCAGCCTGAAATCGGCACTGTTGGCTTGCCGGAAGATGAAGCTGCAAAGAAATATGCTGAGCTGGAAGTTTATCGCGCTTTGTTCCGGCCAATGAAGAACACGCTTTCAGGCCGCAACGAAAAAACGCTGATGAAACTCATCGTTGATGCCAGGAGCCGGAAGGTTGTCGGGGCCCATATTATGGGGCCGGATGCCGGTGAAATGGCACAGCTGCTTGGGATTTCGCTCAAAGCTGGTGCAACCAAGGGCGACTTCGACCGCACCATGGCGGTTCACCCGACAGCGGCGGAAGAACTGGTTACAATGTATAAGCCGACCTACCGCGTGGTGAACGGGCAAAAGCTCGAAAGTTGAACTTTCGTATCACTCCCATCCTGTTAACGATTCTCGCTGGTATAAAGTGAGCGTCTGCATTATATCAACGCGATCACGCGTGCTGTTATGCGTGCACAGACATTGAATTGTCTTGCACAAACGCATTTCAGCTTTCGTGCAAGGAGGAACTAATCCGAGAGAAATCGCGCGGATAATTAAAACAGGTGTGAAATGACGAAGAACTGGACCCCAAATTCCTGGAGAGACAAACCGATCAAGCAAGTGCCGTCTTATCCAGACGCACAGGCTCTGACCGATGTTGAGGCTCGCCTTCGTACCTATCCACCGCTCGTATTTGCAGGCGAGGCCCGCAAGCTGAAAAGCCAGCTGGCAGACGTTGCCGAAGGCAAGGCATTTCTGCTTCAGGGCGGCGATTGTGCGGAAAGTTTCGCAGAACATGGCGCGGATAATATTCGCGACTTTTTCCGCGTCTTTTTGCAGATGGCCGTCGTGCTGACATTCGGAGCATCCAAGCCTGTTGTTAAGGTGGGCCGTATTGCCGGTCAGTTCGCCAAGCCGCG
This sequence comes from Brucella sp. TWI559, assembly GCF_039674265.1. NCBI lineage: Bacteria > Pseudomonadati > Pseudomonadota > Alphaproteobacteria > Hyphomicrobiales > Brucellaceae > Brucella > Brucella sp. TWI559. Next base: position 54,508 of record NZ_JBDJNE010000004.1, on the reverse strand, counting down.
TTCTTCCGATATGGAAACACTCAATGGTGTCGAGCTGCCATCATACCGTGGCGACATCATCAACGGCATCGATTTCGACGAAGCATCGCGTATCCCTGATCCGCAGCGTCAGGACATGGCTTATCGCCAGTCCGCTGCGACACTGAACCTGCTGCGTGCCTTCGCGCAGGGTGGTTATGCGAACCTTGAAAACGTACATCAGTGGATGCTCGGCTTTGTTGGCAAAAGCCCGCAGGCAGAGCGTTACGCTGCACTGGCGCAGCGCATTTCGGAAACGATGAATTTCATGCGGGCGATCGGCATCACCTCTGACAGCAATCATTCGCTGCGTGAAACCGATTTCTACACCAGCCATGAAGCGCTGCTGCTCGGCTATGAAGAAGCACTGACGCGCGTCGATTCGACCTCTGGCGACTGGTACGGCACTTCGGGTCACATGATCTGGATTGGCGATCGCACACGTCAGGCTGATCATGCGCATATCGAATATTGCCGTGGCATCAAGAACCCGCTCGGTCTGAAATGCGGTCCATCGCTACAGCCCGATGATCTCATCCGGCTGATCGATCTTCTCAACCCTGAAAACGAAGCTGGACGCCTGACGCTCATCGCGCGTTTTGGTTACGACAAGGTCGGCGATCATCTGCCACAGCTCATCCGCGCCGTTGAACGTGAAGGCCGTAAGGTTGTCTGGTCTTGCGACCCGATGCACGGCAACACGATCACAGCAGGCGGTTACAAGACGCGTCCATTCGACCGTATCCTCAAGGAAGTTGAGTCCTTCTTCGCGATCCATCGCGCCGAAGGTTCACATCCGGGCGGTATCCATGTCGAAATGACCGGCAAAAACGTCACCGAATGTACGGGCGGTGCGCGTGCGATTTCAGCAGAAGATCTGCATGACCGCTACCACACGCATTGCGACCCACGTCTGAACGCCGATCAGGCGCTTGAACTGGCTTTCCTTCTGGCAGAACTGCTCAAGAAGGAACGGGATCTGGGCTCGGAGAAGCAGGCCGTTAACGCCTGATTGAATAAAGTCACTTTGAAACAAGCGCAGGGCGGAGAATTCACTCTCCGCCCTGTTGTGTTTCAAATGAATTCGCTTATTGGTTTTGGCGAAAACTCATTTGGGGGCATCAATGAAGCGAATTTTTCTGGCGTTTCTCAATTCAATGCGTGCTCTTCGCTACTTGGCCGCTCATGAAAAGGCAGTTCAGCAAGAACTGGTGCTTTTCCTGTTATCAGTGCCAATCGCATTCTTTCTTGCTCCGAGCGGGCTGGCATTTCTGCTCATGACAGGATCGATCCTATTTCTCATTCTTGTTGAAGTGCTCAACACCGGTATTGAAGCCACTTGCGATGCTGTTTCGCGTGATTTTCATAAGGAAATTCAGATTGCCAAGGATTGCGGCTCGCTCGCTGTTCTGATCGCGATTGTTTTTGTCGCCGCCACATGGGGCTATATTCTGATCACAACCTATATGATCCGATAAAGAACGACTGTTCTTGAACGCCATCCGTTGCAATTAATTGCACAAGCGCGCTAAAGCTGACGCATGATCAGCGTAAACGAGAATCTCGACATGCTTCGTATTGCCGTTGCACAGCTCAATCCTGTTATGGGCAACATCGCCGGAAATCTTGCCAAGGCGCGTGCAGCCCGCGCAGAAGCAGCCAAAATGAACGCCGACCTTGTGATGTTCACGGAGCTGTTTATTGCAGGTTATCCGCCGGAGGATCTGGTTCTCAAAACGGCCTTTGTCGCAGCCTGTGAAAAGGCTGTGGCTGCGCTTGCCAAAGACACAGCAGATGGTGGACCAGGTGTCATCATCGGGACACCGATGCAGCGTGACAGTGGCCTGCATAACGCTGTCGCTGTTCTGGATGGCGGTGAAATCATTGCCGAGCGTTTCAAGGTCGATCTTCCCAACTATGGCGAATTTGACGAAAAACGCGTCTTCCAGTCGGGCCCAATGCCCGGACCAGTCAATTTCCGCGGTGTCCGCATCGGCATTCCGATCTGCGAAGATATATGGGGTGATCTCGGTGTTGCGGAAACACTGGCCGAAAGTGGTGCTGAACTCCTGCTGGTGCCCAATGGTTCGCCTTATCACCGCGCCAAGATCGAGCGCCGCTATCAGGTGGTTCTGAAACAGGTCATCGAAACCGAGCTTCCCATGCTCTACGCCAATCAGGTGGGCGGGCAGGACGAACTGGTCTTCGATGGTGGCTCATTCGTATTTAACGCCGACAAGACGCTTCGCCTGCAAATGCCGCAATTTGCAGAAGCCATTACACTGACCATATGGAAGCGGGACGGCGAGGGCTGGCATTGCGAGGAGGCCGAAAAGGCTACGCTGCCGGAAGGTCTGGAAGCTGATTATTCGGCCTGTATGCTGGGCCTGCGTGATTATGTGAACAAGAACGGCTTCAAGGATGTTGTGCTTGGTCTTTCAGGCGGTATCGACTCGGCGATCTGCACAGCGTTAGGCGTCGATGCGTTGGGCAAGGATCGCGTGCGCTGCGTGATGCTGCCCTATCGTTACACGTCCGAAGAGTCGCTCAAAGACGCTGCCGATTGCGCCAAAGCGCTCGGCGTGCGTTATGATATTGTGCCGATTGCCGAACCTGTCGAGGGTTTTCTGTCTGCACTCAAGCCTTTGTTTGAAGGCACAGAAGCCGGTGTGACGGAGGAAAACCTCCAGAGCCGTGCCCGTGGCACCATTTTGATGGCAATCTCCAACAAGTTTGGCTCGATGGTTGTAACCACCGGTAACAAGTCCGAAATGTCGGTCGGCTATGCAACGCTTTATGGCGATATGAATGGCGGCTTTAACCCCATCAAAGATGTCTATAAAATGCAGGTCTATGCGTTGTCGGAATGGCGCAACAACAATGTTCCGGCGGGCAGCCTTGGGCCTGCAGGCGAGGTGATTCCACAAAACATCATCTCAAAGGCTCCATCCGCAGAATTGCGTGAAAACCAGACCGATCAGGACAGTCTGCCACCTTATCCGGTGCTGGATGACATTCTTGAGTGCCTCGTTGAAAACGAAATGAGCAATGCTGAGATTGTCGCGCGCGGCCATCAGCTTGAAACGGTACAACGGATCGAGCACCTGCTTAATCTGGCGGAATACAAGCGCCGCCAGTCTGCGCCCGGTGTCAAAATTACCAAGAAGAATTTTGGACGTGATCGTCGTTATCCAATAACGAACCGCTTCCGCGACCGCTGAAAGATTGAGTCATGACTGTTACAGTTCGTTTTGCACCGTCGCCGACGGGTTATATTCATATTGGCAATACACGTACCGCGCTCTCAAACTGGCTCTACGCCAAAAAGAATGGCGGCAAATTCATTCTGCGTTACGACGATACCGATGTAGAGCGTTCTAAGCAGGAATATGCTGACGCCATTGCTGTCGATCTTGCATGGCTGGGTGTGACGCCTGACCGGATCGAATACCAGTCGAAGCGATTTGATGTGTACGCCAAGGCTGTCGAAAAGCTGAAACAGGCCGGTCTTCTCTATGCCTGCTATGAAACAGCCGATGAACTTGAACGCCGCCGCAAACTGCGTCTCGCGCGTCGCCTTCCGCCTGTTTATGGCCGTGAAGCCCTGAAGCTGACGGATCAGGAGAAGGCAGCTTTTGAAGCCGAAGGCCGCAAGCCACATTGGCGCTTCCTTTTGCCGAATTTCGAAAGCGACCCTTTTACGACCACCCGCACCGAAGTCCATTGGGACGATCTGGTGCGCGGACCACAGACTGTCGATCTGGCTTCCATGTCCGATCCGGTTCTGGTTCGTGAAGACGGTACCTATCTCTACACACTGCCATCAGTTGTCGATGACATTGATCTTGGTATTACCCATATCATCCGCGGCGATGATCACGTCACCAATTCAGGCGTTCAGATTGCCATCTTCAAGGCGCTTGGTGCAGAACCGCCCGTCTTCGGCCATCATAATTTGCTGACCACCGTTTCAGGCGAAGGCCTTTCAAAACGATCCGGCGCGCTGTCAGTCGGCTCGCTGCGCGAAAGCGGGTATGAACCGATGTCCGTTGCCTCACTGGCAATCCTCATTGGAACCTCGGAATCTGTTTCGGCAGCCAGTGACATGAATGCGCTCGCAGAACGCTTTGATCTGGCTGCCATTTCAAAATCTTCGGCAAAATTCGACCCAGCCGAACTGGATACGCTTAACCGCGCTTTGCTGCATGAAATGCCTTTCGAGAAAGCAAAAGAGCGTCTCGAAGCACTGGAAATTTCAGGCGATCAGGCAGAACCATTCTGGCTGACTGTTCGTGGTAATCTTGAGCGCTTCAACGATGCAGCTCATTGGTGGCAGATTATCAATGGCGAGCTGCCTGAAAAGCCTGAACTGTCCGAAGAGGATCAGGCATTTGTGCAGCAAGCGTTTGAATTGCTGCCTGCTGCCCCTTGGGACAAGCAGACCTGGAAAATCTGGACCGATGCTGTGAAGACCGCAACCGGACGCAAGGGCAAGACACTTTTTATGCCCCTGCGCGTCGCGCTTACGGGGCAGGCGCATGGTCCGGAGCTTGCGGATTTGCTGGTTTTGATTGGTCCGGAAAGAACGAAGAGCCGATCACTCTGACCTTGGCACTATCCGAATATGCCCGTTCAACAGGCGGCGTCGCTTCTACAGGTGCGATGTGCGCTGGCGCTTGCAACACCGGTGCGGATGCTGTGTAAGCGACCGGCTCTGTTGCGCTTGAGCTATAGGACGAATAGGCCGGCACGACATAATCCTCAACCGGAAGCCCGTCAGTTTGTACTGGCTTTTTCGCCTGCGCACTGGCAACCTTAACCGATGCTTTTGCCAATTTTCTGCTTGGCGCGGCTTTCTGAACGCTGCGCTTCGGCAGCCAGCTGGCCGAGCAGGATTTTACATGCTTGCCAGGATGAGACATTCCGGCAATGGCAGCATTAATTTCTGACAGTCTTTCAGAAAGTGTCTGGTTTTCAGACACAAGCTTTGCTTCCTGCGTTTTCAAGCGCTCACATTTCGGTGACTTATTTGCAGGTGCAAACAAATTTCCCGTACAACGTTCTTTTGCCTGCTCGGCACGAATACGTGAAATTTGTATTTTATTTCTATCCAGTCGTGCATTCGTTGGCGTGATTTGTGCATGCAACCTTGCCGCTTCCTGACTGGTGCAGGGCTGTGAAGGTTGCGTTGTTGTACAGCCACTCAATAAGCCAACTATCGTAACAGCGAATACTGCTGAAGGTAAGTTTGTAAATTTCTTATAAACACTCATCATAGAACAAGCCCATCCCGTTGTTCGTATGTGTCAATGTTTATTTATTACAGTTAAAAAAAACATAAACGCCAAGTATTATTTGAATACTTGGCGTTTATTACGTTTTAATTATAAAGATCTGTCTAAATTATTTATTCTGATTGCCTTCACCGGATCTTTGTAATGCTTCAACAACTGCAAGCGCTGTCATGTTGACGACACCGCGCGAAGTAACCGAAGGCGTAAGAATATGAGCAGGGCGTGCTGCGCCCAGCAGGATAGGACCAACATGCAATGCATCAGTGACAGTCTTGACCACGTTAAGTGTGATATTCGCCGCATCAAGATTAGGGAAGACAAGCAGATTTGCTTCGCCTTTGAGACGTGAGCTTGGAAATACACGGTCACGAAGCGCCTGCGACAATGCAGAGTCACCATGCATTTCGCCGTCAGATTCAAGATCAGGCGCTTTCTCCGCAAGCAGTGCTGCAGCCCGGCGCATCTTCTCTGCACTGGCAGATTCCTTGGAACCGAAGTTTGAATGCGAGACCAGAGCAACCTTTGGCTCAATACCAAAGCGGCTGATTTCTTTTGCAGCCAAAATGGCCATCTCGGCAATATGGTCGGCATCAGGTTCCACATTGACATATGTGTCTGTTAGGAACAGGGCACCGCGCTGCGAGATAAGCAAACTCAATGCGGAATAATCGCTGATGCCCGGCAGCTTGCCAATGATCTGCTTTACAACGCGCATATGGCGCTCAAAGCGGCCTTCCAGACCACAGATCATTGCATCTGCTTCATCACGCATAACGGCGAGGGCGGCGATTGCAGTCGAGTTTGTACGGACGATCGTGCGTGCTGCTTCAGGTGTTACGCCCTGACGCCCCGTGAAAGACAAATAAAGATCGACATAATCGCGGTAGCGCGGATCGTCTTCCGGGTTGATCAGTTCAAAATCCTTACCCGCCCGAATTTTCAAACCATAACGGTTCAAACGTGTTTCAATAACATTCGGACGACCAACGAGGATTGGCGATGCAATGCCTTCTTCAATCACCACCTGCGCAGCGCGCAATACGCGCTCATCTTCACCATCAGCATAGATCACGCGCATTGGATTTTTCTGTGCACGCGCGGCAGCAAAGACCGGCTTCATGATAAGGCCTGAGCGGAACACGAAGCGGGTCAGCCTGTCCATATAGGCTTCCCAGTCCTCAATCGGACGCGTGGCAACTCCGCTCTCCATCGCAGCCTTGGCAACAGCAGGCGCGATACGCAGAATCAGCCGCTGATCGAACGGCGAAGGAATGATGTGGTTTGGTCCGAAAGTTGGCGTATCGCCCGAATAGGCGCGTGCGGCGACATCAGAAGGTTCTTCACGGGCAAGTGAAGCAATGGCACGGACGGCCGCAAGCTTCATTTCCTCGTTGATTGCAGTGGCGCCAACATCAAGTGCACCGCGGAAAATGTAAGGGAAGCAGAGAACATTGTTCACTTGGTTCGGATAGTCTGAACGTCCGGTGCAAATCATGGCATCAGCGCGCGCTTCGCGTGCAGCCTCTGGCATGATTTCCGGGTTCGGGTTGGCCAGCGCCATGATAAGCGGCTTTTCAGCCATCTGCTTAAGCAGTTCTGGCTTCAAAACACCCGCAGCCGAAAGTCCAAGGAACACATCGGCATCGCCAATGACATCGGCGAGCACGCGCGCATCCGTCTTCTGCGCGTAAACATCTTTCCAGCGGTCCATAAGCGTATTGCGGCCTTCATAGACCACGCCTTCAATGTCACAGACCCAGATATTTTCGCGTTTTGCACCAAGTTTAACCAGCAGATTGAGGCAGGCAAGGGCTGCTGCACCAGCACCAGACGTTACAATCTTCGCTTCACTGATCTTCTTGCCGGCCAGTTCCAGACCGTTCATAACGGCAGCGGCAACGATAATTGCCGTTCCGTGCTGGTCGTCATGGAAAACCGGAATATTCATCTGCGCGCGAAGCTGTTCTTCAACTTCAAAACACTCAGGTGCCTTGATGTCTTCGAGATTGATGCCGCCAAAAGTTGGCTCAAGCGCCGAAATCACGTCGACCATACGGTTGATTTCAAGCGCTTCAATTTCAATGTCGAACACATCAATATCTGCGAATTTCTTAAAGAGAACGGCCTTGCCTTCCATCACCGGCTTGGATGCAAGCGCGCCGATATTCCCAAGTCCCAGCACAGCCGTACCATTGGATATGACAGCCACCAGATTGCCGCGCGCCGTATATTCGGCAGCAGTGGATGGATCTTCTTGGATCGCAAGGCAAGGCGCTGCAACACCGGGCGAATAGGCGAGTGCCAGATCGCGCTGATTGCCAAGCGGCTTTGTCGCCTGAATTTCGAGCTTTCCCGGTTTCGGGTAGCGGTGAAAGAACAGGGCCGCTTCGTCAAAATCTGAACGCGTGGAAGTGGAGGGGGTCTTTTTGTCGGTCATTTTAGCATCGCTTTCCAGTTCATACGCGCAGCCGGAGGGAAACCGCGTGAGGACGCCTATTCGCGTCATGTGAGCCAATATCGTTTTTATCTCAAACTATCAAATCACTATAGGCCCGATTTCGAGAAGCAGTTGTTCCGCAATCCAACGGTATTTTGAACGAAACTGCTTTTTATGGCCGTAGACATGCCACTAAGCCGATGTGGCAATCAACCGGATTCTGGTTGACGCGCGGAAATGTCCAACAAATCCTCACTCAAAAATGCCGTCATATGTTTGTGACATGAATCGGGTTTTCTTCATTCAAATTCGGGTTGCCAGTCGGAAGGACAACCAAATGAGCGAAGAACAGATCGATCCAAAAAAATATCGCACCCTGTTCATTTCAGATGTGCATCTTGGTTCCAAAGCAGCTCAAGCTGAGCTTTTGCTTGATTTTCTGCGCTATCACGAGGCGGAAACGATCTATCTGGTTGGCGACATTGTCGATGGCTGGCGCCTGCGTCGCAACTGGCACTGGCCGCAGGAGCATAATGATGTTGTGCAGAAACTGCTACGCAAAAGCCGCAAAGGCGCGACAATCATTTATATCGCCGGCAATCACGACGAATTTCTGCGAAATTTTCAGGGTACACATTTTGGCGGCATCGAGGTGATGAACCGCGCCATTCACGAAGCTGCGGATGGCCGCAAGTTTCTGGTCATCCACGGCGACCAGTTCGACGTGGTTGTGCGCAATGCGCGCTTTATCGCCTATCTGGGTGACTGGGCCTATGACACAGCGATCTGGATCAACACGGTTATGAGCCGTATACGCGCGACGTTCGGATTGCGTTATTGGTCATTTTCCGCATGGGCCAAATTTCGCGTGAAGAAGGCTGTCAATTTCATTGGAAAATTTGAAGACGTGGTTTCCGATGAAGCAAAACGCATCGGCGTGGATGGTGTGATCTGCGGTCATATTCATCACGCAACCATCGGAAATATGAATGGTGTTGAATATATCAATACCGGGGACTGGGTCGAAAGCTGCACAGCGGTTGTCGAGCATTTCGATGGTCGCATGGAATTGCTTGAATGGACGCAATGTCTCGCTCAACGCCCATCGATCCCGGCTGATCGGGAAAGCAGCAAGATAATCAGGCTTCCAAAACAAACTCGAAAAGCGGTGAATAGCAACAGATGAAGAAACTCGTCATCGTGACAGACGCGTGGCATCCGCAAGTGAATGGCGTGGTGAGAACGCTGACAAAATGCTGTGAACTGATGACAGCACGTGGCTACGAGGTGATTGTTGTTTCGCCGCTGGATTATCGCTCTGTTCCGTGTCCGACTTATCCAGAAATTCGTCTGGCCATGACAACACCGGCTGCCGTCCGGCGGCGATTGCTTAAGATGCAACCCGATTATGTGCATATCGCAACCGAAGGTCCGCTTGGTTTTATGGCGCGCAGGGCATGTCTTAAGATGGGCTGGAGCTTCACGACAAGTTTCCATACGCGCTTTCCGGAATATCTTCAGGACCGCTTTCCCATACCACCAAAATGGACTTATGCATTTTTACGCCGCTTCCATAATCTTGCATCGCATACACTTGTTCCGACCCAATCCATTCTGGATGACTTGCGGGAGCGCGGCTTTACGGGATTGGAATTATGGACGCGCGGTGTTGACCGCACGCTGTTTCATCCGCGTGATGATGTGGCAAGAGACCTTCCAAAGCCAGTTTTCATCTGTGTTGGACGCGTTGCGACAGAAAAAAACCTGCCAGCATTTCTCGAGCTTGATCTGCCCGGCACAAAACTGATTGTCGGCGATGGCCCTGCGCTCAATGATTTCAGGTCGCGTTTCCCGGATACGGTATTTATCGGAAAAAAAGAGGGCAAAGAGCTGGCGCAAGTCTATGCATCAGCGGATGTTTTCGTTTTTCCAAGCAGAACCGATACATTCGGCCTTGTTCTGCTGGAAGCTATTTCATCAGGCCTTCCTGTAGCGGCCTATCCTGTTCCCGGATCATCCGATGTTGTGGGTGCCACAGGCGCAGGCGTTCTTTCGGAAGATTTGCAGACTGCTTGTCTTGCTGCCCTTGAAATGCCTGCCTTTAACCCTGCTGAAGTCCTCAAACCCTTCACATGGGAGGCCTGCGCGGATATTTTCGAGAACGTGCTCTCATCAGCAACGCGCCTCACGCAGGCAGCACAGGATGCCCATAATCAACCCCAGACGGCCGCTTCCGGCGGATAAACAAGAGCACCATCATAATGAAGGCCGGGAATGCGATCCTGCGCCAAGAGCAGTGGACCATCGAGATCAACGACATTGGCTTTCTGTGCGAGCAACACGGCCGGAGCCATACCCAGCGATGTGCCGACCATACAGCCAACCATGATCTGCAATCCAAGCGCAGTTGCCTTTTCGCGCATGATCAGCCCTTCTGTCAGACCGCCGGCTTTGTCGAGCTTGATATTGACTGCATCATAACGCTTTGCGAGGTCTTCAAGACCAATCGACGTATGCACGCTTTCATCGGCACAAATGATGACCGGACGTTCAATTCGGCTGAGAATTTCGTCCTTGCCAGCGGGCAGGGGCTGTTCGATCAGAACCACACCGGCCTTTGCGGCAGCGGCCATGTTTTCTATAATGTTGTCATCAGTCCAGCCTTCATTGGCATCGATGATAATGCGGCTGTTGGGAGCAGCCTTTGCAACAGCCAAAATACGCTCAATGTCATTATCGCCCCCCATCTTGACCTTGATCAGCGGATAATGGGCAACCTTAGCCGTCGATTCAGCCATTTCAGCAGGCGTACCGAGCGACACCGTAATCGCAGTTTCAAGCGGGCGGGTCGGTGTTCCAAGCAAGTCTGCAACACGTTTGCCAGATATTTTTGCTTCCAGATCCCAGAGCGCGCAATCAACCGCATTGCGCGCGGCACCGGCGGCCATAATTGTCTGTATTTCCTGACGCGTTGCACCCTTTTCAAGGGCCTTACGCACGACCTCAATCTGTTCGCTCACACTCTCAATCGATTCGCCATAGCGTGCATAGGGCACACATTCGCCACGCCCACGCTTTCCTTCATGGCTTATCTCGCACACGATGACCGAAGCCTCCGTCTTGGAGCCGCGGGAGATTGTGAATTTCCCGGCAATAGGATAGCGTTCATGAATGATTTTCAAGTTTTTGTGCATGGCTATGGCTTCCAGTACGCAGTATTTCGGTCGCGCAACGACTCGTATAAGGGTTAGGCCATGTTGACCGACACCGACGACAAAGCAAGTGCTGCCGCCAATGTCGCGCCAAAGATTGATTTGGCCGAGCAGGATAACTTACGTCTCATAAACCTGAGCGGACATTGGATTTCTCAGAACGTTGGCGTTGTCGACAAAAAAATGCGCGAGCTCGAAAAAATTGGCGGCTCACAGGCAGCGATCATCAACGTTGCGGGTGTGGAAAGTCTTGATACGGCTGGTGCCTGGCTGATCGAACGCCTGCGCCACCGTCTGTTGTCTCAAAAGATTGATGTTGAACTCCAAGGCGTTAAGCCAGCATGGCTGCCGCTTGTGGAAGAGGTCGGCAAATCCGTCGAACGCACGCTGGATGTGCCACAGACCAAGAAGCCTTTCTTATTTATCAAAATGCTGGATTCCATCGGGCGTGGCGTCACCTCGATGTTTCAGGATTTCCTGATGGCAATGCACATTCTTGGTGCAACAATTCGCGGTGCGCAGCTGAAAGCCGGGCGCGGCAGTGGCATTCCGTTTCCGGCAATCGTTAAGCAGATTGACCGGATGGGCGTGGGCGCGATCCCGATTATTGTGCTTATGTCAACAATTGTTGGTGCCATCATTGCACAGCAGGGCGCCTTCCAGCTTCGCTATTTTGGCGCTGAAATTTTCGTGGTTGATCTGGTCGGCATTCTGGTTCTGCGTGAGCTCGGCGTGCTTCTGACTGCCATCATGATCGCCGGACGATCCGGCAGTGCGATCACGGCTGAAATCGGCTCGATGAAAATGCGGGAAGAAACAGATGCGCTCACCGTTATCGGGCTTAATCCGGTCGGTGTTCTTGTCTTTCCGCGACTTGTCGCGCTTGTGGTGATTCTGCCGCTTCTGACAATCATTGCAGATCTTTCAGCTTTGGTAGGCGCTGCAGCGGTTACTTATTTCTACTCCAACATCTCGCCGGAAGCATTTATCAGCCGCTTGCATGATGCCGTTGCACTCAACACCTATTTTGCAGGTCTTATTAAAGCACCGTTTATGGCGATGATTATCGGCATACTCGCTTCTGTTGAAGGCATGAAAGTCGGCGGCAGCGCAGAATCACTGGGCAGTCGCGTAACTGCCTCTGTGGTTAAATCAATTTTCATCGTCATCGTTGTCGATGGTTTGTTTGCGATATTCTACGCTGCAATCGACTTCTAAGTCTTCAATATCCCTCTATATAAGGAATTGTGGGGCCTTTCGGACACAGTTCCAGACAGAACTTATATAGCTTTGTTTCATACTGTTCTGTCGAAGCGCACGCTCAGGTAAAGAGTAAATATGGAGACTATCATCGATAACCAGCAGCCAATGCAGGATACACAAAGCAGCGAAGCGCCTGTGCCGATCATTTCGGTGCGGGATGTTACCGTTGGCTTCGGTGGCCGCGCTCCTGTACTCGATAGCTTATCGCTCAATATTTATAAGGGCGAAGTCCTTGGCTTCATCGGGCCGTCAGGTTCTGGTAAATCTGTGCTGATGCGGACCATTCTTGGACTGAACAAAAAGCAGTCGGGTGAGATCGAGATATTGGGACGCAATATCGACAAGATCACAGAAGCCGAGAAAATGGCAATTGATATGCGCATGGGCGTGTTGTTTCAGCATGGCGCCTTATTTTCAGCACTCAGTGTGCTTGAGAACATTCAGGTTCCGATGCGCGAATATCTTGATCTTCCGCCCAAGCTTATGGATGAACTTGCGCGTCTCAAAATCGATCTGGTGGGCCTAAGTCCTGATGCGGCTGATAAATTTCCATCTGAACTTTCCGGCGGCATGATCAAGCGTGCGGCATTGGCACGTGCTCTGGCGCTTGACCCGGACATTGTATTCCTTGACGAGCCGACATCTGGTCTTGATCCGATTGGGGCGGCAGACTTTGACGAACTGATCGCCAATCTGCGCGATACAATGGGGCTTACCGTTTATATGGTGACGCACGATCTTGACAGTCTGTTTGCGATTTGTGATCGCATTGCCGTTCTGGGTAACAAAAAAGTTTCGGTTAGCGGTTCCATTGAAGACATGCTGGCTGTAGACGATCCATGGGTTAAATCCTATTTTCGAGGAAAGCGCGCACGTCAGATCGACACCTCTGCGCCAAGCAGAAGACGGCCCGGCAGCGGCAGCCGCTTGCAGACTGGATAAGATATGGAAACGAAGGCCAATTATGTACTGGTAGGAGTTTTCACGCTGATCGTCAGCCTGCTGGCTTTCGGTTTCGTGTACTGGATCGCGCGCTATGGCGAAGCCAGAGACTCCGTAGAGCTTGATGTACGCATACCTGGATCGGTAACGGGTCTGGGGATCGGTAGTCAGGTTCTGTTTAACGGTATCAAAGTCGGTGACGTCCGCTATCTTCACCTCGACGAGACAAATCCGGGTATGGTGATCGTTAAAACGCGTGTGAATGCAACAACACCGATTACCCGTTCAACTGAAGCGACGCTGGGCTTTCAGGGTCTGACAGGTCAGGCCTATATTGAGCTTAAGGGTGGGCGGCTTGACGAGCCAAACCTTCTTACCGAAGCTGCAAAAGAAGATACGGTTGCACGCATTGATGCCGATCCATCTGCCGTGAACAATCTTCTGGCGACCGCGCAGGATATTTTTGCGCGCGCAAACAGCGTGCTGGGCGAGCTTGAAGGCTTTGTCACAGAAGCGCGCGGGCCGCTGACTGACACGATCAAAAACACCAAGACCTTCACAGATGCACTGGCAAAGAATGCCGATGTGATTGATGAGCTGGGCTCCAACGCGGACAACATCAACCAGATCGTTTCTGATGCCAAAGAAATGATGGGGCGCTTGAATGCTGCTTCATCGCGCATCGAAGATGTGATTGCGAAGGCGGACCATTTGCTCTCCAGTGACGATAAGGACGGTGTTGTGGCGCAAGCCAAGGCAACGCTTGAATCCATTCGCCAGCTATCCAGCAATCTGGACAAGCGCATTTCACCCATTGCCAGCAATCTTGAACGCTTCTCCGGTCAGGGCTTGACCGATATTCAGGCGCTGATTGGTGATAGCCGTCGCGCTGTACAACGTGTAGAACAGGCTGTATCCGATATTGAGCGCAATCCGCAGCGATTGTTCTTTGGTGGCCCCGGCAGCGTACCGCAGTATAACGGAAGGACGCGTCATTAATGTCCAATACAGGTTCTGTGGTGGTAAATTCCCATCGTCGTTTCATTATGCCTCTTCTGCTTGCAACCTTGCTGGCAGGTTGCGGGACGACAACACCGCTCGACACATTCAGCCTTTCCGCACCGCAGCAATCGCAGTCCGCATCGGCGAACCGCAAGAACCTTCAAATTCTGGTGCCCCCACCAAGCGCTTTGAAAGCGCTTGATAGCCAGAACATCGTCGTCAACACTGCGCCCGGTGCCATTGAATATCTCAAAGGCGCGCAATGGGGCGACAGGCTGCCAAACATCGTTCAGTCGCGTCTTGTGCAGGCCTATGAAAATACCGGCGTATTTGGCGGTGTTGGGCGCCCCGGTGACGGTTTGGCCATCAACTATCAGATCCTGAGCGATCTTCGCGTATTCAGTATTCAGGCCTATGGTGCTCAGAGAGCCGCAGTGGTGGAAATCGCCGTCAAGCTTATGAATGACAAGAATGGTGAAGTCCGCGCCACACGCGTTTTCCGTGCCACAACACCAGTCTATGGCACGTCCAACAACGAATATGTCAAAGCGCTGGATAGTGCTTTTGAACGTGTCGCCAGCGAAATTGTTGGCTGGACAATTTCTTCACTCTAAGCGTTAAAACATAAAAGGCAGCTTGTTTTCACAAGCTGCCTTTTTTCTCGCCCGTCACTTCTGAAGTTCATACAGAACCGTCAGTTTAAACCAGCACCGGGCAACACCCGAACCCCAAGCTTTTCTAAAAAAACTGGACATAAAAAAACGCGGCCCATGAGCCGCGTTTTCATTACTTTATTGGCTTTTCTTACCGCAGGCGACCGCTTGCATGGGCCAGCATCGTGTAAACTTTACCGGTATCTGACGTCAGGTAAGTCTGCGTCACCATGTTATCGCGGTCATTGCGCGCAACGTCTTCAAGCAGACGCTGGAAGTCGTCCATGTAACGATCTACAGCGCGACGGAACTCACCATCCGTCTGATATTTACGCTTGATGTCGTCAAAGGTCTGCTGTCCCTTGAGCGTATAGAGACGACGGGTAAAGACATTCCGTTCACCGCGGCGATAGCGGTCCCATAGCTCAACGGATGCTTCATGATCGATTGCGCGGGCAATATCGACCGAAAGCGAGTTGAGCGATTCAACCACATGGCTTG
Organism: Brucella sp. TWI559; assembly: GCF_039674265.1. NCBI lineage: Bacteria > Pseudomonadati > Pseudomonadota > Alphaproteobacteria > Hyphomicrobiales > Brucellaceae > Brucella > Brucella sp. TWI559. The sequence goes on along the minus strand of NZ_JBDJNE010000004.1, from coordinate 39,186 downwards.
GCGAGCGAGGGGCCTGCGTAGGCTGTGCCTGCGATGGGGCGGCCACCTCATCCTCGCGCGATGCGCGGGCAAGAAGGTCAGAAACCCAACCGCGTGGCTTATCAGAGGATACAGCTGGCTGTGCGGGTTTAGGGGCTTCTACCGGACGGGTGCGAACAGCGACGTCGGCCTGTGGCTGCACTGCCATGATAGGAGCCTGAACCGGAGCTGGCCTCTGGGTCTGAACCGGACGCGAAACAGGGCGATCTGCGCGGCTTTCACCAACATCAACCAAACGTCCCGACTTGTTGACGATTTCAGCAAGTTCCTTGAGAGCATTGATCTGCTCGCCAACGGCTTTGCGCATTGCGCTCGTCGTTTCCTTGGCTTCCGCAGGCATATCCAGAACGCCGCGCTTGAGTTCACCACGGGTTGTGTCGAGCTCTGTGCGAATTTCTGTTGCCGTGCGGCGGATATCGTCGGTCGCAGCGGAGAACTTCTGCGATGCCTGTTCGACGATCTCAGCAATGCTTTCACGCATCTTCTCAGCCGAAGAACGGGTCTGGCCCTCTGCGCGCTGGAAGGCCGATGCCACGATCGTTTCAAACGACTGCATCAGATTCTCAATGCCTTCCGACTTCTCAACAAGGCCCGAAGCAAGCTTGTCAAGCGCGAGATGGCGATCTTCAAGCGTACCGGCAAGACCATTCTGTGCCGAGCTGATCATATCCGAAGCAGTTGAGAGAACCTTGCCATGCTCTTCAAAGCGCTCGGCAATATCAGCAATCTGCGACAGTGTACCATCGGAAAGCGCGCGCAGCGTGCCAATATTGTTGTCGATGAGACCCGTTGAGGCCTGGAACATCTGTGCTGCGCGGTTTGCATTTTCAACGAAGCTGCTTGTCGTTTCAACAAGGCGGCCGTCAATGCTTGTCAGGTTGCGCGCAGCAGATTCGATCAGCTTGCCAAGTTCGCTATTTGAAGCGGCGAGGCGATCAATCAGCTCGCTTACATTGTCTGACAGTCCCGTCTTTGCCTGCTGCACGGCTGCAATGGTTTCTGCCGTACGGCTGGCCAGTGCATTGACGAGCGCTGCGTTCTCAGCACGCAGACGATCAGTGGCTGCATGGGTCGCTTGTTCAAGCTGTTCTGCCAATCCGCGACCGCTATCCGCCAGACGCTGCACAAGAGGCTCGGCAGTGTCGCTGAGAATCTGTGTGATTTCCTGCGAGCGCGCTGCCAGAACTGCATTGAGTTCACGTGTGCGTTCTTCAAGCGTAACAGCCGTTGTATCTGTTACCTGAGCGATACGTGCTTCAACGGAACCCAGTTCCATTGTGATCCGCGAGCCAATGTCACCAAGGCGTGTGGCAATGGCATCAGCACGTTCGGTGAGACGCGCTTCTGTGCCGGACAGGTTTTCGGTAACGCTTGATGAGAATGCTTCGCTGTGACCGGCCAATGTTTCACTGGTCCGGGTCGCCGTGTCAGCAATACGCGCTTCAATCGCCGAAAGTTCGCCGGTGAGGCGGCTTTCAATGGCTTCAAGTCCACCGGCAATAGCGCTTGCACGCTCACTTAGACGGGCTTCTGTGCCTGCCAGATTATCGGCAACACTTGCTGCAAATGCTTCGCTATGACCGGCAAGTGTTTCGCTTGTCTTGCTCGCCGTATCAGCAATGCTGCTTTCAATCTGGGCCAGACGCGATGCAATTGCATTGGCTCGCTCACCGAGGCGTTCCTCAGTCGCAGCAAGATTGGTCGTCAGATCAGCGCTGAAATTCTGACCAAAACCGTCGAGCGATTCACCAGCCTTCGCCGCTTCTGCGGACAGAATGCTGGCAGCTTCCGTGATCTTCTCGCGCAGCGAACCAGCAACGACGCCTGCACTGTGTTCAAGTGCACGGCGAACATTGTCAACGCCCATCGTGAGCGCCTTTTCCATGGTCTGCGTGCGCTCTTCGATAATGCCAGTCTGACCTTCGAATGCACGGCCGATCGCATGGCTGCTGTTTTCAATCGCATGATGCAAATTGGTCGTGCGTTGCGAGAGAATTTCGCCATGGTCCTGAAGCGTCTGGCTCAGAGATGCAGTGGTTTCAGTGAGCGTTTCGCGGATGGCAGCAGCACGACCTTCAATGGTCTGTTCATGTCCATCAAGAATATGGGCAAGGGTGCTGTTGTGATCGTTGAGAACCGAGCGAAGACCGCTCGTACGTTCTTCTACACGCTGAACATGATCGGTAAATGTCGCCTCGAAAGCATCACGGCTTGCGCCGATGGTTTCGCTGATGGCTTGCGAACGCTCATCAAAGACACGCGCCAGCTGCTGCTGATTGTCTGCAATAAGCGTCTGCAAAGCGGTGACGCGCTCATCGAATGTGCGTGCCAGAACTTCGCGATTTTCATTGAAGTTATCGCGCAACACGCTTGTGCGTTCATCCAACAACTGAGCAAGCATGGCCTGATTGCCGGCGATCACACTGTTGAGCGAGGCTGCACGTTCATCAAGCGAACGGGCATGATCAGTAAATGCTGCATCAAGACGCGATGCATTGTTTGCCATTTCTTCCTGAAGAACATTTGTTCTGTCAGCAAGGATCGCAGCATGGTGCTCTGCGGCTGAATTGAGCGCAGATGCGCTGCTGTTGATGGCGTTTTCAATGTCGCTCGTGCGAGCAGCCAACGTATCGGCATGACCACGAATGACAGCCGAAACACGCTCAGTTTCGCCTTCAAGCGAAGAAGCCAGTACGTCGCGGCTTTCCGCAAGCTTGCCTGCAAAGGCTGAAGCCTTTTCGTTGAGAACGTTGCCAACGCTCTCGCTGATCGAATTCAGTTCATCGCTGATCTTCGTCTTGGTTTCATCGATCATACCAATCATTGCATTGCGCCCACCTGAGAAGGTTTCGGCAATTTCACGGGTACGGGCAATGAGATTTTCATTGATCTGGCGTGAACGGGTTTCAAGGGCCGCGTTGAGCTTTTCCGTGCTGCTGTCAAGCGCATGCGCACGCGTTTCAAACTCGGTCAGAAGCGAGCGACCACGTTCATTGAGTGTCGTATCAAGCTGCGCGAGACGTGTATCGAACTCGCTGACCATTGACTGGGTTGCACCACCGAGCAGTGTCGCAATGCCCGCCGTGCGTTCGTCCAATGCCGAGCTTACACGTTCCGAAATCTCGCGCGACTGCTGGTCAAGCGTTGTGATGCGGGTATCAAGCTCTTTCGAGAAAGATTCACCGGAACTGGTGATGCGGCTCGCAATATCGCCGGTACGCTTTTCAATAGCATCAGCAATGGCTCCGCCACTTTCATTGATGCTGCCGATCAGACGCTCGCCGGAATCGCCCAACAGCGCACTGAGCTGTTCAGATGCGGAGGCAACATTATCGCGTATGATATTGGCTGCGCTCGACAATTCTTCCTTCAGCTGCTCATGCGCACCCGTAATGGAAGAGCGAACGCGTTCAGCATGGCTGACCACGGCTTCGCGTTCATTGCCAAGATCGCTGACAAGCGAACGAATACGGACTTCGTTGTCGCTGTACGCACGTTCAAGCTGATTGACCTCTGATTGAACAAGGGTCTCAAGTTCGACAGCACGCGCCAGCGTACGTTCGATACCTTCGTTCATTGCAGCAACTTCGCGGCGAACGGCTTGGCTCAGCGTGGAAACGCGATCACCCGCTGCTGCTTCAGGCTGCAACAGTTTCAGCGCTGCTTCCGACATGCTGCGTGCTGCAACATGCATTTCCTGTGCACGACGAACAATATGGGCAAAGCCCCAGAACATAGCGATAGGCAGCGCCACGCCTGCGGCGACGCCAATACCGGATGGGGATGTGAAGAAATTCGTCGTTGCCTGGAGGCTTGAGAAAACGTCCGGGCTGATTGCTTTGCTGATTGCAACACCGCCAGCGGCCCAAAGGACACTCATGGCTGTTGTGGTCCAGTAAAGCCTGGATGAGCGTTCGGTTGCGCGGCGCGGCGCTGTCGCGATGGCTCGGCCATTGCGTGAATCATCATTGGCTGGCGTCAGGGCTGCGGCAGGCGTGGCGGCGACAACAGATGGCGCAGGAGAGGCCGAAGAGGTTGCAGGCTTCGCTGCGGCGTCCTGAGCGATAGGCTTGGATTTATTGGCAGGCTTTGGCGCAACGTTGGCTGCTTCTGGTAAGGCGGAAGAAGCTGTTGTGTTGGCGACCGAAGCGATCGGAACAACCGGCGGCATTGGGGGGGCAGCCGGGCTTGCAATCACAGAAACGGTTGCGATCGTCTCTGCCTTCGCTGTTCCCTCTGTCGTAATATCAACGGAAGAGACCTGCGCGGCTTGAACCACTTTCGTGTTCTGCTCTGCGACCAGTTCTTCGGTCGCGCGCGAAATCTGCTCTTCGAGGTCATCGACTGAGAAATCTTCGTCAAACGCACTCATATCCATGTCGATGTCGAAATCGTCACCGAAATCAATGTCGAGTGCCTGTTCAAGTGCCTGTTCAACCTCATGGTCGAGCTTTTGCGCTTTGGATTTTGAAGCCATAGCCTTGCCTACCTCGTACTCAATTACTGCGACGGCCGGAACAACTCAGAGCCGTTACAAAACTTACTCCGCCATTTTTTATCGTACTGACTCAGGCTTGTTAAGGAAATAGGCACCCGGGCCAGATGTCTAAAACTTTAAATACAAGGTTAACAAAAATGAGTGAGCCTGTAAAAAATCCCGGAGTTCCGGCGTTTTTAGATGGGTGATCATTCTGTGGAAATCAAAACAATGTGCGAAATGACTATAACGCATCCTGTGTAAAAGGTTAACAAAATTACGCGCGGAAGGTGAACTGGTACTTTTCCGCCACCCACAGTTTGATTCATGCTCCTGCGCTTTGTCTTGTGATCGTCAATACTGCCGACCAGCTAGAACGGCATATTGGCGCAGTTCTCTGCCAAGCTGGTTCCCGTGGTTGAAACTCCTGGCATAAGACCGTATTTGCCTCTGCAACATATCAAAGAAGCTTGTTGCAGCTCAAAGGGGTTGTTAAACAGCTTTCAATCGCGCCCTCTTGGCGTGTTCAGGACCTTAAAATGACAAAGATTATCTTCGTATCCGCTGATGGCGCATCCCGCATAGAAGTTGACGCTGACAATGGATCAAGCGTGATGGAAGCTGCAATCCGCAACGGTGTTCCGGGTATTGATGCGGAATGTGGCGGTGCCTGCGCCTGTGCAACCTGCCATGTTTATATTGATGAAGACTGGACTGACACGGTTGGCGGCCCGGATGCGATGGAAGAGGATATGCTGGATTTCGCTTGCGAACCCCAGCCGAACTCGCGGCTTTCCTGCCAGATCCGCGTGCGCGACGAGATAGACGGCCTCGTCGTCACCGTGCCTGAACGCCAGAACTAAAGCGCATCCCGAAAAGGGTGAAGCGGTTTTCTGAACAAGATGCGTTTTAAAACAAACAGATAGAGCCGTTTTGGCTTACTGGCTCATTTTTTCAAGTTTGTAAGTCAGGAGCCGCTCAAAACGGCGCTCGAAGTTGATCGTTTCAACGCGATCAAATTGCTCTTGCGCCTTATCATGGGCTGTCATCAACTGCTCGGTCACTTTGTCGATGTCAGCGCGCAATGTCGAACAATCTTTACGGCTGCGAAGCGCACGTATCTCACGTTCCATCTCGCTCGCATGACTGCGGGCGATCACGATGTGGCTTTCTTCGTGGCGGCGAATATCCTGATAAAGGGTATCCCAGATCAGTGCGAGTTCGGGCGATGCTTTCCGGCGCTGTTTCCAGCGCGGCAGCATGACCTTCGCATGAACATTGACATAAACGTCCTGAACCTTGCAGGCGCGATCACCGGTCGCGCGACCATAACGCACTTTGGCGTCAAAGCGAATCTCGGCTGCGCCGGGATGATGCTGTCCGGTCTTTTTCAGAAACGGGCCGCTGCGCGACAATGCCTTGTCGAGATCTTCCGCAGTCTTTCCGTTGACATTATAATAACTGAACGTTCGGAAAATGGAGGCGGCTTGAGCCTGTGGTGCAACGACAGCCAGCGCCACTGTAATCGCCAGAACCCGTTTTTTAAAAGACATGTTCCGGCACCTCTTCATATAACCAGAAAGAAATTTGCAAATTCAACGATGAGCAACATGGCATGCAATCGTCAAGAGAACTATAACAACCACCATAAAACATTGTACTTGTTTTCTGGCTGCATTGTTTCCGACAAAAAAGACAATTGGAATATTCGTAAATGATGAAAGAATGGCAACTTGCCCATGGTCGTAACCTCCAATTGGGGACAAAATCTGTCATCATGGGCATTTTAAATGTCACGCCGGATTCATTCTCAGATGGCGGCCAATATAACGATGTCGATAAGGCTTTGGCGGTTGCTGAAAAGATGCTCGATGATGGCGCGACCATTATTGACGTGGGTGGCGAGTCGACCCGTCCGGGCGCTGAAGCGGTGGATGCTGAGACCGAAGCGGCACGCGTTGTTCCGGTTATTCGTGCGCTGACCGAGCGCTTCGGCTGCATCATTTCTATTGATACCTATCGCGCCTCAACCGCCCAACGTGCGATCGAAGCAGGCGCGCACATCGTCAATGACGTATGGGGGTTGCAAAAAGAGCCTCAATTAGCCGAAGTGGCACGGGAAACCAGCGCCGGGCTGGTCATCATGCATAGCAGCCGCGACAGGGACACCAATCCCGATGTGATAGCCGACCAATTTGAATTTCTTGGCAGATCATTGGAAATCGCGGGCAGGGCAGGTATTGAAACCTCGCGCATTGTGCTCGATCCTGGTTTTGGCTTTGGCAAGGATAAGGACGACGACATTGCACTGATGGCACACATGGAAGCGTTGCAGCGTTTTGGCTATCCTCTGCTTGTCGGCACATCGCGCAAACGCTTTATTGGTGCAATCACCGAGCAGGCCGACCCTTTGAAGCGTGATGTGGGAACCGCGGCAACATCCGTGGCGACGCGTCTCGCCGGAGCCAGTATTTTCCGCGTCCATAATGTCGCTTTTAATAGGGATGCTCTTGCAGTCGCTGATGCTATCCTGCAAAGCAAAGCAAGTTCAAAATAGGAAATCAGGCCGTGTACACAATCCGTATCATGAATTGCGCATTCTTTGCGCACCACGGCGTCTTTGACGAGGAACATAAGCTCGGCCAGCGATTTTATGTCGATGCGATCCTTGATGTCGATCCCGGTGATTCCCTGGAAAATGACGATATTGAAGGCACGGTTCACTATGGGATCGCCTTTGCCGTCATTAAGGATATTATCACCGGGCGTCAGCGTTATTTGATCGAAACACTTGCGCTTGATGTCGGAAAGGCACTCAAAGAGCGTTTTCCGCAGATTAAACGTGCGGAAATTACCATTCGCAAGCCCAATGCACCGGTTCCGGGCATACTCGATCATGTCGAAGTCACTGTGGTATATCCACGTTGATCGACGAAGACATGCCTTATCGCGCCTGGCTGGGCCTTGGCGGCAATATTGACGACCCTGTTGCGTCTATGGCCAAAGCATTGAAATTGCTTGATGGCCGTAAAGACACAAAGGTCGTCGCCGTGTCGAATGTCTATCGCACACCGCCATGGGGCAAAACTGATCAGGCGTGGTTTCACAATGCCTGCGCGGAAATAGTGACCGCGCTTGAGCCCCTCAAGCTTATCCAAATATGTCTTGATGTCGAACGTTCACTCAAGCGTGTGCGACTGGAGCGCTGGGGGCCGCGCATCATCGACATTGATATTCTCGCAATGCAAAACAAAGCGGGCGAGGCGATCATCATGAATGAGACCGACCTTGAACTGCCGCATCCGCGCATTCAGGAGCGCGCTTTTGTGCTCGTGCCGCTTAATGATATTGCGCCGGAACTGGAAATCGCCGGTAAAAGCGTTTGCCAATGGGAAGCGGCCTGTAAGAGCGCTGAAATAGAAAAAGCCCGCACGGATGCGGGCTGGTGGCTTGAACAATACTAGTCTTAATTCTTGGCGATGCTGCCGACAGCCATGTTGTCAACGCGCTTGAGGCTCATGCCGATCACCGGAACCAGTTCCTTTTCGACGCGAACAGACACCGTGACATTCATAGTGTTTTTATCGGCAACGCGTGCGAGCATGGCACCATTAAGTTCCTTGCGGTTAAGACCAAGCACAACCTTGTTGCCGCTGACCGAACCGGAAGTCACATTGAGACCTTTGCCTTCTGCTCCGTCATTGAACTTACCGGAATAGCTGGAGCCAGTGCGTGTAACCGTTGCCTTCATCGGCTGCGAGAAAACACCAACCCGGCAAGAACCATCCAGCGTCATGCCAACCGTATCATCGGGCATGGTGCCTGCCAGCGTACAGACGAACTTCGTGCCTTTGTATTTTCCGGCAACGATCTCACCCGGACCCGACCATTGGCCTTCGATTGTCTGGAAAAACTGTTCATCCTTGTCTGCAGCCGATGCAGGCGCAGCAAAGAACGATGCGGGCAGTAGCGTGAGGCATGCAACGATGTAATTTTTCATATTCAGCTCTGTCCCGGAATTTCTACCATTAAGGGCGCATTCCAATAGATTATTTCAATACACGCCAACACAAATACGCAGCGTGTTTCGAAGGGGCAGGAATCGCAGATTCGAGCCCCCAATATTCTGACCTTATAATCGTCGCGAATGGTTAATGCTTCGTTGTTGCCGTTCGCAAAGTCAACGGATTTGCATCATTATATGTTGTGCCTAGCCACGATTTTTTGGCTTTGGATCCTTATCACTATTTATGCGCGCAATATCGCCGATAAAGTCGCCAATACCGGGTCTTTTCTCAGCATTGAATGGAAAGGGGCGCACAACGTCCATGGCCGCAATCCCGATGCGGGCGGTCATCAAGCCATTGACCACGCCTTCACCGAGCTTTGCCGAAAGCCGTGACGCCAACCCATGGCCGATAAGCTGCTGAATGACACTATCCCCCATAGCGATTGTTCCGGTCACAGCCAGATGCGCCACAACGCGCCGCGCAAGCTTCAAAAAGCCCAGTGTTCCGGGACGTCCACCATAAAGCTGTGACAGTCTGCGGATGAGACGTGCCGATTCAAAAATCACATAACCAATATCAACCAGCGCCCGCGGGCTGATGGCTGTCACGATAGAAACGCGCTTAGACGCATTGAGGATCAAGGCACGCGCTTCGCGATCAAGGGGGCGCAGAATTTCTGTTTCGGCAAGCTGGATGAGATTGCGGCCATCAATTATTTCGTCGCTCAGCCCATCCAGCATCTGCCGTCCGCGCGCGGTTTCAGGCAAACCGGCTGCAATTGCACGCAATTCATCCACAGCTTTGCGCGCTGCGGCCATATCATCACGTTCGGCAGCATCGGCTGCGTCCTTGCGCAGATGCTGAACCGATGCGAGCCTGCGCAAAGCCAGCAACTCCCGCACGATAATGGCGAGGAAGGCCACAAGTGCAACCACGGCAACAGCCAGAGCCGTCCAGCCAAGCCAGTCGGATCGCGCAAACAGCGCCTGAATGAGATCCTCGATCCAAATACCGATGGCAAACGAAACCAGAATACCCAAGGCACCAAACAATATCCTGCTCAACGACCAACGACGCGGCGGCGGCGCTTCAAAGGACGGATCAAGAATTTCAAGTTCTGCCGCTTCATCCTCACTGAGCGCAAAGATATCCACCTCAGGGACAACCTTTTCCAGATCCGTGACGGCGCGTGGGCGGCGCGGCGCATCTTGTTCCATGTCCAGAGCCGAAACCGTCTCAACGGGTTTTTTGACGGTAAACGATGTCGGTTTGCGCGGAGGCTGCTCACTCATGCCAAACGATCTCCGATAAGAAACTGGAGTGCGCGATCAAGCCGGATATGCGGCAAGGAAAGCGTGATGCCTTCCGCAGTGCGTTCAAGACGCGGAGGGCGGAAGCGGACAAAGCGGATGGCTGACTCTGCGCTCGAAAGCAACGGCTCGAATATTACATTAGGATTTTTTGGTAAATCACCGGGAAATATAGCAGTTTCTGTTTTTCCATCGAATGTTTCACCATCAATACGCTCGCCTTTAAGCGGCGTTCCAATGATCACAGGCAGCGTATCCTTGCCTTCTTTTACAGTGGCTTCGCGGGTGGCACGGACGGCGGCCATAGCCAGCACTTCGATATCGGCACCGGAAAAATCGGCACGCTCAATGGCGCGCTCCACAAGCCTGCGAACAATCGCCTGCAACCGGTCATGACTTTCATGATGCAGATGATCGGCTTTTGTTGCTGCGACCAGAATACGCCCGATACGGCGTTGAATAAGCCCTGTCAGCAGGCTGGCGCGTCCCGGACGAAAGCACGAAAGAATATCAGTGAGCGCGCGTTCGAGGTCGGCTACCACAGCACCACCGGCATTCATGGCCTGCATGGCGTCGATGAGGATAATCTGTCGATCAAGCCGCGCGATATGTTCGCGAAAAAAGGGTTTGACCACATGTGTTTTGTAAGCCTCGTAACGGCGCTCCATCATCGCACCCAGACTGCCCGTCTTGAAATCATCTGCTTTTAAATCGGGCAAGGGAGCGAAAGTAAGCGCAGGCGAGCCCTCAAGGTCGCCCGGCATAAGAAAACGCCCCGGCGGCAATGTAGACAAGGCGCGTTCATCGGCCTTACCGGCCCTTAAATAAGCCGTGAAACTCTTTGCCAGCCTCTGTGCGGTCAGTTCGTCTGCACTGTCTGATGCGATGACCATCTGAGCCTCTCTCAGCCAGTCCTGCGCCAGATCTTTATGAGTTGGCTCATTGGCCAGTGCAAAAGAATCTGCGCTGAACTCACGATAGTTTTTACCCAGCAAAGGCAGATCAAGCAGCCATTCACCGGGATAATCAACAATATCGATGGACAGCCGTCCCGGTGAAAGCCAGCGGCCCCATGCCGATGCGCTCTCATATTCAATGGTCAGCCGAAGCTGCGATATGGCGCGCGTCGAATCCGGCCAGATGCCTTCATCAAGCAGCGCCGAAAGATGCTCTTCATATTGAAAGCGCGGCACCGCATCATCGGGCTGCGGTTCCAGCATGGAACGGGAGATCCGCCCGGATTTATAAGCTTCAAACATCGGCAGGCGACCGCCATGCACCATATTGTGCACAAGGGCCGTTATGAAGACCGTTTTGCCCGCGCGTGAAAGACCGGTAACGCCAAGTCTCAGCGAAGGAGACATCAGCCCGGTTGCGCGATCCGTCAATGTATCAAGTGCGATCCGTGTCTCATCGCTGAAACTGGTCAGTTTTGCCAATTGTTGCCTCGCAAGAAAACCGTTCTATCACACTCATACATAGGAACCCGTGCGGCATATCAACAAGGCCGCCGTTAAATGCTTCAACTCCGCTTATGCACCCGGCAGCGGAAAGCTTTCGAGAAAACCTTTGCCACGCGCAATTTCTGACAGCGGCCCATCAAACCGCATGATGGCAAGGGCAGACGTTGGAAATCCGGCACCAAGTCGGGACATGCTCGCAGCTTCACCATCGCCACAGAGCGCAAGTGCCAAATCTTCAATGCTTGGATTGTGTCCCACCAGCATCAACTGCCCTGAACCGGCATTGGCGCGAATGGCCTGCATATACTCGTTTGGCCCCCCGCTATACATAGTCTCGTCAATGACTGTTTCGACGTTAATGCCAAGCCGCTTGATAAGACCGAACGCGGTTTCACGTGTGCGGCATGAAGCCGAAAGCAGAATTTTTTCAGGAAGAACCCCAGATGACAGCATGGCTTCAGCCAGTCTATCCAGAGAGCAATTCCCCTCATTATCCAGCGGCCTGTCAAAATCACTCATTGATGGCTTAGCCCATATAGCCTTCGCATGGCGGAGAAGAAAAAGACGACTCATGAGGGGCTCCCAGCTGCAATTTGAAAGGCGCTAAAGGGAATTAATGCCACAATTTCTGCAAACTTTCTCGCAATCGCTCTCGTTTTTGATGATTTTTTTAAAGCTTCGGGAAATATTCACAGGTAGTTTTGCTCTTTTATTGGGCATAAACTGGATGATTGGTTGTTCTTCATTCGTAATTATGTTTCGTGAGTACCAGCCTAGACAATATTTTGAAGGCATTTATAAAAACAAAAACTAACAAACTATACACTTAATATAAATTGCGTATTTTTTCATCAAAATCATACAATTTTGATGGATTAAAAAGTCGTGAAGCGCGCGTGTTTAATGTTGTGTCGTCGTTGCGATGGACTTATATAACCGCTCGCGTCTCCTAGATGTGGGGTGATTCAGAATGAGTGAATTAATCGACCTTGACTATAGGCCCACTGAAGACGAACCGTTCATGAATGAACGGCAGAAGTCTTACTTTCGTGCAAAGCTTGTTGCATGGAGGAATGATATTCTTCGCGAAGCGCGCGAAACTCTCGATGCGCTACAGCAGGAAAATGCAAACCACCCGGACCTGGCGGATAGGGCATCCTCCGAAACGGATCGGGCAATTGAGCTTCGCGCTCGTGACAGGCAGCGCAAACTGATTTCCAAAATTGATGCAGCCATTGGCCGTATTGAAGAGGGGACTTATGGTTTTTGTGAAGAAACCGGCGATCCGATCAGTTTGAAACGACTTGATGCACGACCAATCGCAACGCTTTCTATTGAAGCGCAAGAGCGCCACGAGCGCCGCGAAAAGGTCTATCGCGACGATTGATCTTCATCCAGTCGGCTATACAAATTCAAAGGCTGCGGGTTCGCAGCCTTTTTTCTTTGTGTTTTTATGATGCACAAAAAAGGGTATCAGCCCATCGGAATGATACCCTGATATTGCCAAAGGCAGTCTGATCAGAAATTGCGTGTTTCGTTTCTGGTAAGCTCACCGAGAAGCTTTTCCATTTCATCCTCAATCGCATCATCCCGGCGTGCATTTGCCTCGTTCTCGTTCGGAGAAATATCAAGCGAACCGAGCAGCTCTTCTTCAAAAAAATCAACTTCGAGCATTGACGGTTCATCATCAGCAGAACGTGCCTGAGTTTCCGTTTCAAGGTCAGCCATGATGGCATCATGCAACGCGCCGCCAATATCGCCCAGATCATCGTCAGTAAGATCCGGCTCGGAATGTGCCGAAACCATAGCCGGCTCTGTTTTGGTCGCAGATGGCGTATTGGCAGCCGGGCTCTGCTGGATATTGCTGATTTCAGGAACAGGCGATTTTACGCCCGTTGGCTCACGCTCCGGCGTTACGCCGCCAAGGTCGGAAGAAGCCGCGACAGTTGCAGCTGCTGCCGCACCGGCACCAAGACCAGATGTCGAGCTGAGAACCCCACGCGATACCTGGCTAAGCGGATAGGCAGGATGCAGACGCGGAGACTGTAGCTGTTCTGCCGGGCGCGCTTCGGGCAGAACCGTGCGCGGCTGTGGCGGGTAATTCGGGGCAGGTCGTGGCGGCTGAGGGCGACCCTGAACCGCTGGTGCTTCGCCTACCTTGGGTGCCTGAGGCGCAACCGGCATAACAGGTGGCACAGGCGGCGCCCTAAACTGCTGCGCTTCAAATGTTGCCTGCTGCACAACCGTCTCGCGCACGATTTCTGGCTTGCGCGGTAACGGTGTTTCAATCGGAGAATTAAGCTGAATGGCTTCGTTTTTCTCCACAGGCTGCGGCACCTGCTGCGAAATACCCGGACGCTCTCCCGCCTCTGAAGTGAGACTTGCCTCATGCTGTCGGAAACGTTCGATATGTTCCGCTTCAATACGGGTTGCTTGCGAGCGCGAATTGGCACGTGATTCCATGACGATATTTTGCTCAACAACAACGTCGGTGGGGCCACCGATAAGCAGAAGATGCTCAACATCGTCACGACGGATCAGAACCAGCTTACGACGGCTATCCACCGCTGCAGCATCCATCACCGACAATCTTGGCTGGCGCCCGGTTCGTGCATTAGAGGCAAATCCTCCGCCGCTAAAGCGACGGATAATACTCAGAACAACGAAAATTCCGCCTAGAATGATCGCAAAAATAAGGATGAAGCCGACAATATTTGCCGTGCTTTCGCCAACAAGACCGCTGAGCCATTCCTTCATGCGGGTAACCCTCTCATACTAAAACCAATAATGTCCGGTTGACGGAAACCACAAATTCCCCGCGCTTCAAATCACCGCGACAACACATGTCCTGTAGAACACTAATTCAATTTGCCTTGCATGGGAATGTTCTATGAATTCATGAGAAACATATGATCCCCAGCCAAAACAGTGCAAAACGCTGCTCTTCGTGCTGTTTTATACGAGCCATGCTTGTGCTGTCAGGCAATTAACGCATTCTGCGAATCGTATATACCCTGCAATATGCGTCAAAATCTGGCACAAGATATAAAGCTGGAAAACGATGCAGGGAACGTGATTGGTTTTGCTTGATGAATAAGATAGCGCTTGAGCTGGAAGAAACAGCGAATGGACGATACGTCGTCCATGCAGTTCAGCCAAACAGCATGAAAGGGCAGTGGGCCTGATGTCGCGACATACGGACAATAATTATCCGAAACCGCTCGTCATGCCGAAGCGTGGCTCCAGTTCAGCTTTGAGGCTGCTGATCATCGGCGTCGTGCTGACCATGGCAGCCCTTGTCTATTTCCTGTTTCGCGATCAGCTTGGCGATGGTTTCGCAATCGTTTTAATGGGCATATTGTCCATGATTGGCGTTTTCTATCTTTTTGGTGCGGCCACGGGGCTGATCCAGTTCAGCCAGCGGCATGGTGGGCAGGATCTGGCGCATGTTTTCATGGATACACAGCCGGAAGGCACCGTCATTTCAGATGCACGCGGGCAGATTGTCTATGCAAACAATGCCTATGCCAGAATGACCGGCGTTGCATCCGCTGATGGTGTTCGCTCGCTCGATAATATTCTGACCACCGAACCTGCTGCTTCAGATGCTATTTACCGGCTGACAAATGCCGTGCGTGACGGGCTTTCGGGGCAGGAGGAAGTGCGTATTTCCGGTGGCCTTTCACGGGACGCTCAAGGAGCGGATGCTCCTGTCTGGTATCGTATCAAGGCACGTCCCGTTGACGGCGGACAGGACTTCAAGGGAACGCTTGTCGCCTGGCAGATTGCGGATATTTCGGACGAGCGCGCCGAACAGGAGCGATTCTTTCAGGAGTTGCAGGAAGCAATCAACCACCTTGATCATGCGCCTGCCGGATTTTTTTCGGCTGATCCTTCGGGCCGTATCATCTATCTCAATGCAACCCTTGCCGAATGGCTTGGCGTAGACCTCACGCAATTCACCCCCGGTTCTCTCACGCTCAATGATATTGTCGCTGGCAGCGGTATGGCGCTTATCAAAGCCGTCAAAGCAGAACCCGGCACCAGCCGTAACACTGTGATCGATCTCGATCTGATCAAGCGCAATGGTCAGAGCCTAGCTGTGCGCTTTTATCATCGCGTCCAGGCTGCGCGCGATGGCACACGCGGCACCAGCCGCACGATCGTGTTGGATCGTGCAGAGGGTGATGATTCCTCCGCAGCACTGCGCTCGGCAGAAGTCCGCTTCACGCGCTTCTTCAATTCCGCCCCAATGGCCATTGCAGCCGTGGATGCGCAAGGCCATACGCTGCGTACCAATGCGCGCTTCCTTGATATTTTCGCGCCGGTCGTGGATCGCGATGCGGTGGATAACCGCATCAAGCTCGAAAATGTCGTCCATGAACGTGATCGCGATACGTTCAACAAGGCGCTGGCAGCGGCCTTTGCAGGCCAAGCCAGTATTTCGCCCGTCGACACCGTTCTTCCGGGCAATGAAGACCGTCACATTCGCTTTTATCTGAGCGCGGTCACTGATCTTGGCGAAACAAGCGAAGAAGCAGCGATCGTGTCGGCGGTAGAAACCACCGAGCAGAAGGCGCTCGAAAATCAGATGGCGCAAAGCCAGAAGATGCAGGCTGTCGGCCAGCTTGCCGGTGGTATCGCGCACGACTTCAACAACGTCCTGACCGCGATCATCATGTCATCGGACCTGCTGCTGAGCAATTATCGCGCTTCCGACCCGTCCTTCCCTGACATTATGAACATCAAGCAGAACGCCAATCGGGCCGCCTCGCTCGTGCGTCAGTTGCTTGCATTCTCGCGCCGTCAGACGCTTCGCCCAGAGGTTCTTGATCTTACCGATGTTCTGGCCGATCTGCGTATGCTGTTGGCGCGTCTGGTGGGTAAGGATATCAGCCTCAAGATCGAACATGGACGCGATGTCTGGCCTGTTAAGGCCGATCTTGGCCAGTTTGAACAGGTCGCCGTCAATCTCGCTGTGAATGCCCGTGACGCAATGCCGGAGGGCGGCGAGATCACGCTGCGCACACGCAACGTCAAAGCACATGAGGCAGCCAAGCTCCACTATCGTGATCTGCCCGAAGCCGACTATGTTGTCTTTGAAGTCGAAGATACCGGTACGGGAATTCCGGCCGATGTGCTCGAAAAAATCTTCGAGCCATTTTTCACCACCAAGGAAGTGGGCAAAGGCACCGGCCTCGGTCTCTCCATGGTCTATGGCATTATCAAGCAAACCGGCGGCTTCATCTATTGTGATTCCGAAGTCGGCAAGGGCACGACCTTTAAAATTTTCCTGCCACGCCATATTGAAGAAAAAAGTGCAGACAATGCACCTGTCACAATCAAGGAAAAGAAGGTCGAAAAGGCCGCTGACCTTTCCGGCTCGGCAACTGTTCTGCTTGTCGAGGACGAAGACGCCGTGCGCATGGGCGGCGTGCGTGCGCTGCAATCGCGCGGCTACACCGTTCATGAAGCAGCCTCAGGCGTCGAAGCGCTGGAGGTTCTGGAAGAACTCAACGGGCAGGTGGATATTGTTGTCTCTGACGTTGTCATGCCTGAAATGGATGGACCGACGCTGCTGCGCGAATTGCGCAAGACCCATCCCGACATCAAATTCATCTTCGTATCGGGTTATGCGGAAGACGCATTCGCGCGTAATTTGCCAGCTGACGCCAAGTTCGGCTTCCTGCCAAAACCTTTCTCTCTCAAACAGTTAGCAACTGCTGTTAAAGAAATGCTGGAGAAAGAAGATTGATGCCGAAACGCGGTTCGCAAAGCAATGCGTAAGCGTATAATCGCAATTTTCGGCGGTGGACCGGCAGGGCTGTTTGCCGCCGAAAAATTGTCGGCGCTTGGACATTCGGTCACTGTTTACGAGCAGAGGCCGACGGTCGGGCGCAAATTTCTGCTGGCGGGAAAATCGGGTCTTAACATTACCCATTCAGAAGATTTTGCCCGTTTTACACAGCGCTATGGTGCAAGCAGTGAACGGCTTCAGCCAGCTTTGCAGCAATTCACGCCGCAGAATTTACGCGCATGGGCGGATGCGCTCGGCGCTGAAACCTTTGTCGGCTCATCGGGCCGCGTGTTCCCAAAAGCGATGAAGGCTTCCCCGCTTTTACGCGCATGGTTGCGTCGTCTGGAAGCGCAGGATGTGACCATACTGACCCGCCATAAATGGGTCGGGTTCCGCACCGGCAAGCCGGTAATTGAGACATCGACTGGCACTCAAACCATATCCTGTGATGCAGCACTGTTTGCGTTTGGCGGCGCAAGCTGGCCCAAGCTTGGCTCGACTGGCGCATGGACAGAATTATTCGCAGCGCAAGGCGTCGACATTGCACCTTTTCGATCCGCCAATTGCGGCTTCGATGTCCACTGGAGCGATTTCTTTGCAGAACGATTTGCCGGAGAGCCGGTCAAGTCGGTAACGATCAAAAGCGCAGCAGGTGTTTCACAAGGCGAATTTGTGATCACATGCGGCGGTGTCGAAGGAAGCCTCGTCTATGCGCATTCAGCGGTTTTGCGCGATGATCTTGAACGCGATGGCCACGCCAGTCTGGAGCTTGATCTTGTGCCGGGGCGCACGCTTGAACGCCTGACACTTGATCTTTCGCGACAGGATAAGAAGCTAAGTATCAGCAATCTCTTGCGAAAAGGTGCAGGCCTAACGGGTGTCAAAGCAGCACTCGTGCTTGAGTTTTTGCGAGATAAAGACCCAATCACACTCGCCCAGACCATCAAGTCACTCAAAATTCCACTCCTTCGCCCGCGACCAATTGAGGAAGCGATATCCTCTGCTGGCGGCATAAAATGGAGCGAGATCAATGAACACTCTATGCTTGAAAAACTGCCGGGCACGTTTGTCACTGGCGAAATGATCGACTGGGAAGCCCCCACCGGCGGTTATCTTCTAACCGCTTGTTTTGCAATGGCGAAGGCTTCTGCAAACGGTATTCATAGCTGGCTTGCGAAATCCGGTTAGAGCCTGAGAAACGATATAGGTGGCAATCATCAGGGCTTTGCAACAGGCGCGGTAAGGTCCGCAAGCTTGAGCTTGCGGAAGTCTCCACCACTGGGGTTCTGGAATGGATAAAGGCCAAATTCCGGCATCACCGCATAAAGGTGGTCGAAAATATCAGACTGGATTTGCTCATACGATGCCCAGACAGTGGTGTTAGTGAAGCAATAGATTTCGAGCGGCAATCCATCTGGCGTGGGGTCCATCTGGCGCACGAGCAGGGTCATGCCCTTGTGAACAGCGGGATGGTTTCGCAGATAGGTCTCGACATAGGCGCGGAACGTCCCAATATTGGTAAAACGGCGCGTATTAACCGGGTTCTTCGCCTTATCGCCAAGCTTCGCATTCCAGTCGGCGATTTCCTTTTCTTTTTTCGAAAGATAGCCTGTGAGCTGATCAATCGAGGCAAGGCTTTGAAGCTCATCTTCACTGAGAAAACGGATGGTTGCCTGATCGATAAACAAGGCGCGCTTGATGCGTCTGCCACCGGATTGCTGCATCCCGCGATAGTTTTTCATCGGTTCGGTGATGAGTTTGCGGATGGGGATAGTCGTAATCGTCTTGTCGAAATTCTGCACTTTGACCGTATAAAGCGCAATCTCAACAACATCGCCATTGGCATCAAGATTCTTCATTTCAATCCAGTCGCCAACCCGCACCATGTTGGAAGAGGCTATTTGCATACTGGCGACGAGTGAAAGCAGTGTATCCTGAAACACCAGAATAAGCACGGCCGCCATCGCACCCACACCAGACAACAGGATTACCGGTGAGCGATCCAGAAGTGTCGCGATAATCAGCACCACCGCGACGATATAAATTGCAAGCTTGCTGACCTGAACATAGCCTTTGATCGGCCGATCTTTCGACTCTTCACGGCGGCTATAGAGCGTTTCCACGACGCTCAAGACAGCGCTTAAAGTGAAGGCCAGAGTCAGAATGATAAAGGCAATTGCCACATTATTGATCACCGTCAATGCGATGTGTGGCATTCCGGGAATTGCAACAATCCCAGTCGAAATAATGAGCGCCGGAACAATATTGGCCAAATGGCCGACGACGCCATGCTGCTTTATTTCCTCATCCTGCCCGAAAGGCGTTTTCTGAACAATACGATCAAGAACCTTGAGCAAAACAGCTTTAACAAGGAAATTGGCGACAAAAGCCGCAAGAAAAAGGCCCAACAGCAATGCAACTGTCTGCGCCCATGGGTGAGCAATAAAAAATTCCGACAATAGAGTTTCCCGGATGCTTTGGCCAAATTGATTGGGCCTGAATGATTTGGTAATTTATAAAAGTCCTACGTGTACGCGGTGCTGAAATCAACCTTTCGACTTTATTTCAAAAAAATCCCGGCCCAAAGGCCGGGATTTTTATCGATATACCGAAACACATTACTGCGCCGGAGCAGGGGTTGCGGGCGTGGCAGGTGCCGTCGCATCTGGCGCTGCCGGTGCAGGCATTGTTGCTGGTGCGTTCATTTCAGCGGCTGCATTTGGATCTGCAACACCGTCCTTGAAGAGCACGCCACGATCAAAGGTCGGCGCCTCCGTCAACTGTTCCTTGCTTGCCTTGATGACCAGCCATTTTTTACCGTCGCTTCGGGTTGCCAGCTGCAACTGATCCGGGCTGACCGCAACGTCCTTTTCACCCACGCCGAGAAAACCGCCAACACCAATCACAGCAGCCTGAATTTCGCCCTCAGGGCTTACAATTAGATCGTTGAGATTGCCGACAGACGCCGCATCGGCTGCGTCACTTTCATAAACTGTCTGTCCGATAAAGCTCGAAACGAGAAGCTGTCCATCCTTGGCTTCGACAAAGCCAATCTTTTCAGATTCCGCAGCAGGCGGACTACCGAACATGTTCTGAGAAGAAACCGGAAGCTCCGAAGCCGCAGGGGCTGCTCCCATCGGTGCTGGGTCTGCTGTCTGGGCGAAGGCTGCCCCTCCGATAAACAGCGCACACGTCGTTGTCAGAAGTGTTGTTCTAAGCATAACCATCTCCTTTATACGTTCGGTTTCACTAAACAAACGTAGAGAATGGCGAGGGGTTCCAATTTTTTTCAAAATTTTCATACAAAAAGGGTGAGAAAGAATAGAAAAAATGACGGATAAAAAATAAAACAGGCCGATATTAACCGGCCTGCCATTTGTACTTTATATTACTCTATCTTAACTGCAGCCACTTGTAGAGCCGCATGTATCACACTTCAAACAAGTTCCATTACGGACCATGGTGAAGTTCTGGCATTCTGTGCAACTATCGCCGGTGTAACCCTGCATCATCGACTTGATACGACGATCCGCTTCAAGCTTTTTGGCAACATTTGTTGTTTCTGCGCGAGCTGACGCTGCATCGGCAGCCGCCTTATCAGAGAACAATTCCGTTGCAGCCATATTTTCCTGTTCAGCGGCGGGTGTCGGCTGTTCTTCAAACTCACGCTTGAAGGCCGTGGCACCATCCGTCACAAGACCAACCGTCGCCGAGCGAGCCGAAGAAGACTTGAGCGTCGTTACATTCGACACCTGTTGTGGTGTTGAAGCAGCCGAGCCCTTCGATTCTGTACCGGGCAGGGTGGTCGAGACAAGCGTTGGCTTGTAGCCGCGCGTCCAGCCGGTCGACACAAGATTGGTCTTGCCTTCCTGAATACCCTTACCAAGTGCGGTATTGGAGAAGTCGCTCGTATCAACATGGGCGAGATCGTTGCGTCCGAGATAGGAAACTGCCAGCTCGCGGAACACATAATCAATGATCGACGTTGCGGTTTTAATCGCATCGTTACCAATCACCATGCCAGCAGGTTCGAACTTGGTGAAGGTGAATGCCTCAACATATTCTTCGAGCGGCACACCATATTGCAGGCCCAGCGACACAGCGATTGCGAAATTGTTCATCATCGCACGGAAAGCAGCGCCTTCCTTATGCATATCGATAAAGATTTCGCCAAGACGACCATTACCAAATTCACCTGTGCGCAGATAAACTTTGTGACCGCCAACAACAGCCTTCTGTGTGTACCCCTGACGACGGTTCGGCAGCTTTTCCCGCTCATGAACAATCTTTTCGATGACCTTTTCGACAACACGCTCGGTGACGTGAACGGCACGCGCAGCAGCTGGCGCTTCGATCAGTGCATCAACCGCATCATCTTCATCTTCATCATCTGCAATCAGCGATGCATTAAGCGGCTGCGAAAGCTTGGAGCCATCGCGATAAAGTGCATTCGCCTTGAGTGCCAGCTTCCATGAAAGCATGTAAGCGCTCTTGCAGTCTTCAACCGTTGCTTCATTCGGCATGTTGATCGTCTTGGAAATCGCGCCCGAAATGAACGGCTGCGCCGCAGCCATCATCCAGATATGGCTTTCAACCGAGAGATAACGCTTGCCGATCTTGCCACAGGCATTGGCGCAATCGAAAACCGGATAGTGCTCTTCTTTGAGGAACGGTGCACCTTCCAGCGTCATCGCACCGCAAACATGAACATTTGCTGCTTCAATATCCTTGCGGGCAAAGCCAAGCGCTGGCAGCATCTCAAACGAGAAGTCGTTGAGCTGCTCATCGGTCAGCTTCAGGATGTCCTTGCAGAAATCTTCGCCCAGCGTCCACTTGTTGAAAGCGAATTTGATGTCAAACGCACTCTTGAGAGCGGCATTCAGTGCTTCAATCTTCTCGTCCGTAAAGCCCTTGGCCCTCAATGTTGAAGGATTGACACCCGGTGCCTGATTAAGATTGCCGTGACCGACAGCATAAGCCTCGATTTCAGCAATCTGGCTTTCCGAATAACCAAGCGTGCGCAGTGCTTCAGGAACAGCGCGGTTGATGATCTTGAAATAACCACCGCCGGCAAGCTTCTTGAACTTCACCAGCGCGAAGTCAGGCTCGATACCGGTCGTGTCACAATCCATGACAAGGCCAATCGTGCCGGTCGGCGCGATAACCGTTGCCTGCGCATTGCGATAACCGTGCTTTTCGCCCAGTTCCAGCGCCTTGTCCCAGGCAGCACGTGCATGCGCGATCATGTCTTGATCAGGGCAATTTTCTGCAATCAGACCAACGGGGTTAACGGCCAAACCTTCATAACCGTCATTTTCACCATAAGCAGCACGCCGATGATTGCGAATAACGCGCAGCATGCTTTCAGCATTCGGCTCATAGCTTGGGAAAGCACCCAGCTCCTTCGCCATTTCAGCAGATGTGGCATAGGCAACGCCGGTCATGATTGCGGTCAGTGCACCGCAGATCGCACGACCTTCGTCTGAGTCATAAGGAATGCCGGATGTCATCAGCAGGCCGCCAATATTGGCATAGCCAAGGCCGAGTGTACGGTATTCATAAGACAGACGGGCGATTTCCTTGGAAGGGAACTGCGCCATCATCACCGAGATTTCGAGAACCATCGTCCAAAGGCGCGCAGTGTGCTCATAAGCACTAATATCGAACGAGCCATCCTTATTGCGATAGGTCAGCAGATTGATCGACGCCAGATTACAAGCCGTGTCATCAAGGAACATATATTCCGAACACGGATTGGACGCACGGATTGGGCCAGCCGCAGGGCAGGTGTGCCAATCATTCATTGTGGTGTTGAAATGCAGACCCGGATCAGCTGAGGCCCAGGCTGCATAACCGATCTTTTCCCAAAGATCGCGCGCCTTGAGCGTCTTCATAACGCGACCATCGCGGCGCGCAGTCAGGTTCCAATCGCTGTCGTTTTCAACAGCGCGCAGGAATTCATCCTTGAGCGAAACCGAATTGTTTGAATTCTGTCCCGAAACAGTCAGATAGGCTTCAGAATCCCAGTCCGTGTCGTAGGTCTTGAACTCAATGTCCGTGTAGCCCTGACGTGCAAACTGAATAACACGCTTCACGTAGTTTTCAGGAACCTGATTCTTTTTTGCAGCCTTGATTTCGCGCTTGAGAACCGGATTTTTGGATGGATCAAAGCAATCGTCATTGTCTGCTTCGCAATTAACGCAAGCCTTCATAATGGCAGTCAGATGCTGCTTGACGATCTTGGAGCCCGTGACAAGAGCCGCAACTTTCTGCTCTTCTTTCACCTTCCAGTCGATATATTCTTCAATATCCGGGTGATCAATATCGACAACCACCATCTTGGCGGCGCGACGTGTTGTACCACCTGATTTGATTGCGCCCGCTGCACGATCGCCAATTTTCAGGAAGCTCATCAAACCCGACGATTTGCCACCGCCCGAAAGCTTTTCACCCGCGCCACGCAGGTGCGAGAAGTTCGAGCCAGTGCCGGATCCATATTTGAACAAACGTGCTTCACGGACCCAGAGATCCATGATGCCGCCTTCATTGACGAGATCATCGCCAACCGACTGAATGAAGCAGGCATGCGGCTGTGGATGTTCATAAGCGGACTTGGATTTTGTCAGCTTACCGGTCTGCCAGTCAACATAGAAGTGACCCTGCCCAGGACCGTCGATGCCATAGGCCCAATGCA
The DNA here is from genome assembly GCF_039674265.1 of Brucella sp. TWI559. Lineage (NCBI taxonomy): Bacteria > Pseudomonadati > Pseudomonadota > Alphaproteobacteria > Hyphomicrobiales > Brucellaceae > Brucella > Brucella sp. TWI559. The sequence goes on along the minus strand of NZ_JBDJNE010000004.1, from coordinate 15,396 downwards.
GGCCGGTGTTGAACCATTGCGGGCTGTTTGGTGCCACGCGCTGCGTCGCAAGCATATAAGCAAGCTCATCGCGGAAGGCGCGCGCGTCTTCTTCCGAATCGAAGTAGCCACCCTTCCAGCCCCAATAGGTCCATGTGCCGGACAAACGGTCGAAAACCTGACAAGCATCCATTTCAGAACCGAAACGCTCATCTTCCGAAAGTTTCGCGAGAGCCTCTTCATCAGGCACAGAACGCCAGAGCCATGATGGCACGTCGTTTTCTTCAACCTTTTTCAGACGGGCAGGAACACCGGCCTTACGGAAATATTTCTGCGCAAGAATGTCTGCGGCAACCTGACTGAATTGCGCAGGGACATTGATGTCCTCAAGGCGAAACACCACCGAGCCATCGGGATTCTTGATCTCACTCGTCGCCGTACGGAATTCGATCTCCGCATAAGCCGACTGGTTTTCTTTCGTGAAACGGCGTTCGATCTTCATCTGTCCCATCCAAACGTTCTATATATGGTAGCCTGGCTGAAAAATTTCAGCCCCGGCATTCCAGCCACGATACGTGCCTGCATATTCACTTCGAATGTCCTCATATATCAAAGGACAACCATGATTGAGGAGCTGGCTCCTCGAGAATTCTTTCAATCGATTTCGATCATGCGAAACCCAAACAACGCCACGGCCAAAAGACCGCTTTCATCCAAGCCTGCGGACAAGGTTTCCCTCATCTGGTATATTACCATGACCAAAAATACTAAATCTAGTATTAATACGTCATTGGCATCAATAAAATTCATCCGCCACGCAGCGCTGACATAGCAAATTTCAGACGCAAAAAAACTCGTGCGATCCACGCCTTTTCGACGCAACGCCCGTTGTCAACTCCACTGATTTGAAGAAAAGACCGACAAATTCTTTACGCTCGGCCACGCCACTAACGCAACGATGTCGTTATAAAAAACGACTCGGACATGAGCGTCAAGCTTTGGTTTACCATTAAGCCCCCGGCGCTAGATATTGTGATTAAGCCGCGAGGCGAAATGTGGATAACGGGGAGAATGACAGATATATGAAGCTCGGCGTATTTAATTCCAAGACACATGCCAATCAGCAACACAAAGCATGTCTTTAATCCCGATCCCGGAACTGGGTTCAAATTTTGGACGACAAATCGCGGGTAACCTATTGCACAATAAGAAGGGGCAGGGTTCCTTTCCCGCCAAAAGCTATTATTCGGCAGCCGCCGCCGTCAGCGAACCGTCAAAATCAAGAAGAATCCGTTTCAGATCAATTTCATCGACGCGTTCTGCAGCCTCGAGCGGCGAAACCCACTCACACACACGCATCTCCCGCTCTGGCCAGTCTTTGGCGCGCTCCACATAGTGTAGTGTATAGACGGCCACTGAAAACTGATTGATGCTTTCAGGCGGAAGATCGTTTTTGCAATATTCGAAGCTGCCGATAGGGCGTGACGAAATCTCACCGCGAACACCAGCTTCCTCGAAAGCCTCACGTGCGGCAGTTTCTGCAAGCGTGCGCCCAACCTGTGGCCACCCTTTGGGGATAATCCAGCGGCCCGTACCGCGGCTGGTGATAAGCAGAGTTTGCAGATCGTCCGCATGAAAACGATACACAAGTGCCGCAACTTGCTGCAAACGACCAGAAGGCGTCAGAATACGCTTCTCCGTTGCAACAAATTTTTTAGCCTGTGTTTTCACCGCGAAAGTCCCACCATTTTCCAAACAGAATGGATTGATTCTCCGAAATGACAATGGATTTGTTTGCAGCCCCTTGAAACAAAACTATAAAAAATATTTATTTTCAATGACTTAATAAAAACAACGATCACTTCGCTTTCAATAAAAGATCAGTGATACGCCTCCACCGCTTTCCGGCTGACTTTCAATATAGTGTGATTGCGGTCGCTTTACCACCGCAATCACCTTTCATTTTTTTTCGTTTAGCCGCGTTTTCCGCCAGCAATAGGTTCTTGATAGGTGAAACCCATATCCCATGGAAAATAAATCCACGTATCCTGCGAAACTTCGGTTACGAATGTATCGACCAATGGGCGGCCTTTTGGCTTCGCATAAACGGTGGCAAAATGCGCCTTTGGCATCATCTCACGAACAATAGCTGCCGTTTTGCCGGTGTCGGTCAGGTCATCGACCACGATCACGCCTTCACCGCCATTTTCGAGAAGCGGCGCGCTGATTCCCTTGAGAATTTCCATTTCGCCTTGCGATGTATAATCATGGTAAGATGCAACGCAGACAGTTTCGATCAAACGAATCCCGAGTTCACGGCAAACGATTGCAGCAGGAACCAGCCCACCGCGCGTGATCGCAACGATCGCACGCCATTCGCGATCCATATCTGCAATACGCCAGGCCAACGCACGGGCGTCACGGTGGAACTGATCCCAGGAAACGGGAAAGGCTTTATCGGGCAACGACATCAAAACGCTCCATGGAAAATCCGAAAACATCGTTCCGGACTTAATCAAACCAAAAATGCGCGATGACGCTTGCCATTCGCGCTGAACTGTCTGGATCTGCAGCTTTCCTCTATGCGCGCACAGCATTTCATGTGCATGCTGCACAACAAGGAAAGGCTTTCCGCCCGGCACAGTCAGCGCCGGGTGATGCTGATAACCGCAAAAATACCTGTAGCGCAAGAGCGGCGTGAGACGACATGTTCATTCCACGCCAAAAATATTGCACCAGACCGCGCGAAGCAGCCCGGTCAGACGTGTTATTTGTTTAACGCGAAAACAGCGTCAGAATTGGCAGTTCATTGAGCATGGAGCGTGTAACACCGCCAAAAACCAGTTCGCGCAATCGTGAGTGGCTGTAAGCCCCCATAACGAGAAGGTCTGCACGCTGTGCAATGATGTGCTCACGCAGCACATCCTGTGCATTGCGGCTATTGGATGCGAGCGGTGTAACACTGGCCTCGATTCCATGGCGTGACAAGGCCTGCGCCAGTTCACTTCCGGCAAGGGCTTCGTCTTCACTTTCACGCTCCGGCGGATCAATCCATATGACTTCCGTGCGGCTCGCATTTTTCATAAGTGGCTTGGCGTCGAAAGCAGCGCGTGCGGCCTCCCGCTTGCCATTGAATGCCACAACAATGCGATCAATCGCTTCCATGGGCAAAATCGGCGCGTACGGCACCAGCAGAACCGGGCAACTCGAATTGAAAACAAGTGTGTCGGCGGTTTCATCATTGGTTGCCGGATCGTCAGGATCTGGCTGGCCAGCCACCAGCAGTTCAGCGCCAAGGCACGATGTCAGCACACCATCCGCAGCCGTACCGGTTTCTGAGCGCGTGACGCGGAATTCGTGATGCACAGCCTGACGGCGCATCTCTTCTTCAAAAAGCAGCTTCAGGCGTTCGGAGATTTCCTTATGCTGCTTGTCATGCAACTCAAACATGCCCGGATCAATGAAACCATTGGGATCAGCATACACGATAGGAGAGGGAACCGAATAAAGGCCGATGACGTGAATGTCAGGCGTTTTGCGCGTCAACAATGCGACTGCCGACAAAACCCGCTTTAACTCGGCATCACTACGGGCATAAGCCACCACCGTCTTATAGGACATATCCGATCTCCTTCCGGCTATTTTCCGTTTTAGTATATAACAATTCAGTCCGACAAACAGGCAAAAATCCTGGGCTCAAGCTGCGCCTTGCGTCTGCAAGGTGATAATCATCGCCTCAATTGCACACACTGCCAAATCGATTTTGGTCTCATCGCTGCCGCGAACAACAAGCTCTGTGCTGAATTTTCCATTTTCGAATTTCGGATAAGAACCGATAATCGTTTCAGGATTTTCCTTCTGGATTGCCGAAAGAGGGGCGCCAATGACGCCTTCGCCAAACGGGCAGGGAACAGTTTTGGACAAAAGCTTACGGCCAGTTTTAAGCGTTGGAAGAACATTGTCGAGCATCGCCTGAAAAACCGAAGGCACCCCCGCCATGACATAGACATTGCCAATATGAAAACCGGGCGCTGTGGATACGGGATTGTCGATGTGCTCCGCCCCCTCAGGCATGCGCGCCATGCGCTTGCGAGAGTCGGTAAACTCCAAATCACGTCTGGCATAAGTTTCTGCCAGAAGGGTCATCGCCTTTTCATCATAAATACAAGGCACATTAAAAGCGCGCGATACGGCATCCGCAGTGATGTCGTCATGGGTCGGACCAATGCCGCCGGAAGTGAAGACATAGTCATATCCTGGACGCAACGCATTGAGGGCTGCAACAATGGCATCTTCATCATCCGCAACGATACGAACCTCTTTAAGATCAATTCCTGCGGCCGTCAGAACCTCGGCCAGATGGCCTATATTCTTGTCTTTCGTGCGCCCTGAGAGAAGCTCATCGCCAATGGCAAGCATTGCAGCGGTAACGGCCTTTTGCGGGATAGTCGTCATGCCCAGACTCCATTCTGTTTCATCACAGTTAATCCGTGGCTGACACAAGCTGCAACTGATTTTCTATAATTCTCAAACTAACGCGCCCGCATATGATCATTCACTTTTACACGAGCTTACATTCTAAAAAATCGTTGCGAACAATTTGTTGAATAATATCCACTGTCAGCAAAACCAGTTGTTGTAAGCGTTCAAAACAGCTTGAATTTGTTTTACAAATCATGACATAGAATTCCTCAGCTGCGGTCGTGGCGAAATTGGTATACGCAACGGACTTAAAATCCGTCGCCTTTTAGGCTTGCGGGTTCAAGTCCCGCCGACCGCACCACCTATCTTCCCTGATAAAACATTGCGCTTTTACTCATGTTTACTGTTTCAAGCTTGTTTGAAACAGTAAAGCAATGTAGCGATGCGCAAATCTTCAAGAGAATGCAGAAAGCTGATTGATGAACGCCTTCGTAAAAGCCGTAGCTCAAGCTGAAACTGCCATGCGTGCGCTCTTTCCAGAGACGCCATTGCAGCGCAATGACTATCTTTCACGGAAATACGGCGCGGAAATTTGGCTCAAGCGCGAAGATCTGACGCCGGTTCGCTCCTATAAGATACGCGGTGCCTTCAACTTCATTTCACGCGCAGTGAAAACTGCCGACGAAAATGCGATATTTGTCTGCGCCTCAGCAGGCAATCACGCGCAGGGCTTTGCCTTTGCTTGCCGACACTTCGGTCGTAAAGGCGTGGTATTCATGCCCGTGACAACACCGCAGCAGAAAATCGACAAGACCCGCGCTTTCGGTGCAGAATTTATCGAAATCAAGCTCATCGGCGATATTTTCGACGTCTGCTATGCCGCGTCGCAAGACTATGCGGAGGCAAACAAGGGCGTAATGGTACCGCCTTTTGACCATGCTGGCATTATCGAAGGGCAGGCGACTGTTGCGCTCGAGATCGAGCGCCAGCTGCCCGATGGCAAAAAGCCGGATTTTGTGTTTTTGCCCGTTGGCGGCGGTGGTTTGTCGGCAGGTGTGACCCAATATTTCGATGGCCTTGGCTGGAAAATTGCCTACCGCTTTGTCGAGCCTAAAGGTGCTGCGAGCCTCAAAGGCAGCCTTGAAGCAGGCAAGCGGATCAAGCTCAGTCAGGTTGATAATTTTGTCGATGGCGCAGCTGTGGCAGAGATCGGCAAAGAAAACTTCAAGCTTCTCAAAGGCTTCGACAAAGATATTGTCATCACGGTTCCAGAAAACCGCCTATGTTCGACAATGGTTGAAATGCTAAATATCGAAGGCGTGGTCCTTGAACCCGCCGGCGCGCTTGGCATTGATGCGCTCAAAGATTTCAAGAAAAGCGAACTTAAAGGCAAGCGCATTGTCATCGTCGTATCAGGCGGCAATTTTGACTTTGAACGCCTGCCGGACGTCAAGGAACGCGCGCTTCGCTATGAAGGTCTGAAGAAATATTTCATCTTCCGCTTCCCGCAGCGTCCCGGGGCACTGCGCTCATTCCTTGATCTGCTCGGTCCGGAAGACGACGTGGCCCGCTTTGAATATCTGAAGAAATCCGCACGCAATTTCGGTTCCGTCCTGATCGGCATTGAAACCAAAAATGCGGCGAACTTCAAAATTCTCGAAAAGAAATTTGCCGAAGCCGGATGGGCCTATCAGGATATAACGGACAATCAGGTGCTTGCAGATTTCATCATCTGACAAAGCATTAAATAAAAATCATTTGCTTTTTGGGGTAAAACGCCCCATATGCCTGCTCAGGCGCATGGGCTGAACTGTTTCAGCCTTCCCGGAATCGGACTTGTTGCGTCTCGCCTCTTGCAGTCAGAATGGTCTGAGAGCAGGGGAGACCCGACTGGTTTCGGGCACGGCAGCGCAAGTCGACCGGATGTTTCCGGCGTCCCGTCGTATCATCACAAAGCTATTTTTCGGCAAGTTGCGCTTGTCCGAAGTTTTTAAAGCGGACTGCAATTTTGCGGTGCCGCCGAAAGAGTTTAAATTGACTACTGAAAACATTGGCGGCTTTGCCGCTCTTGGCGTTACTGGCGTACTCCTTAAGGGCGTTGAAGCTGCTGGTATGACCGAGCCAAAACCGATCCAGACACAGGCCATTCCGCATCAGCTGGAAGGTCGCGATATTTTAGGCATCGCACAGACAGGTTCCGGCAAGACCGCTGCCTTCAGCCTGCCGATCCTGCAGAAAATCATTGGGCTTGGCGACAAGCGCAAGGGTAAGACGGCACGCGCGCTGATCCTTGCACCAACCCGCGAACTGGCCGTGCAGATCGAAGAAACGATCCGTACCGTTGCCAAGCAGGCGCATATTTCGACTGCGCTCGTTCTCGGCGGCGTATCGCGCCTGAGCCAGATCAAGCGCATGCAGGGCGGCGTTGATGTTCTCATCGCAACACCGGGCCGTCTGACTGACCTGGTGCGTGAGAACTGTATTGATCTTTCGGAAACCCGTTGGTTGGTTCTCGATGAGGCGGACCGTATGCTTGATATGGGCTTCATCAATGATGTGAAGCGCATTGCCAAGGGCACGCACAAAAACCGTCAGACCGCACTTTTCTCGGCAACCATGCCAAAGGAAATCGCAGCACTCGCACAGAGCCTGCTGCGTGATCCGGTTCGCGTTGAAGTGGCTCCACAGGGCACAACAGCGGCTGAAATCACACAGGTTGTGCACCCTGTTCCAACCAAGGAAAAGCGTCGTCTGCTCTCCGGTCTTCTGGGCGACAAGACCATGAAATCCGTTATCGTGTTCACCCGTACAAAGCACGGTGCCGATGCGGTTGTGCGTCATCTCGAACGTGACGGTTTCGATGTTGCAGCGATCCACGGCAACAAATCACAGAACGCCCGCCAGCGCGCGCTGAACGGCTTCCGCGATGGCACATTGCGCATTCTGGTTGCAACCGACATCGCCGCTCGCGGCATTGACGTTCCGGGCATTAGCCATGTGGTCAATTATGACCTGCCGGATGAGCCAGAAACCTATGTGCACCGCATTGGCCGTACGGGCCGTAACGGCGCAAGCGGCGCATCGATCACGCTTTATGATGCTGCAACGGAAGATACAAAGCTTCGTGCCGTTGAACGCGTCACGCGCAGCAAGCTCACCATCAAGGAAGCGCCCGTCAAGCTCGCACCAGCACCGGCTCCAAAGTTTGATGATGCTGAAGACAAACCACGTTCGGATCGTAAACCCGGATCGCACAGCGTGCCACAGAAGCATCGTCGTCCGGCCAACAAGATGGCCAAGTCTGGCGAAAATCGTTCAACGCCAGCACCAAAGCCAGCAAACGGCGAAGCGGCTGCAAAGCCAAAGCGTCCATTCCATCGCAAGCGTCGTCCAGGTGGCGGCGGTGGCGGCCAGCGCGCTGCTTAATCGCAGCACACGTTTTTCTAAAAGCCGCCCTTAACGGGGCGGTTTTTTCGTTTTAGCTGGATTGATGAGTTCGTCATTGCAATTTCACCTGGAAAATTATTCCCCGCTTGCTTGAAGAACGTCATGCTTCCCCGTAGTTTCCTCTCAACCAGAAGGAACGGAAGCCATGCTCAATTCAGCACTCGATGCTATCGGCAATACACCACTCATCCGCTTGAAGAAGGCTTCTGAAATCACTAGTTGCGAAATCTACGGCAAGGCTGAATTTCTCAATCCCGGTCAGTCGGTCAAGGATCGCGCAGCGCTCTATATTATCCGTGATGCCGAAAAACGCGGACTTCTCAAGCCCGGTGGCGTTATTGTTGAAGGCACGGCAGGAAACACCGGCATCGGCCTCACCTTTGTTGCCAAGGCGCTTGGCTATCGCACTGTAATCGTTATTCCTGAAACGCAAAGCCAGGAAAAGAAGGATGCCTTGCGTCTGCTGGGTGCGGAACTGATTGAGGTTCCAGCAGCACCCTATCGCAATCCGAACAATTATGTGCGTTTGTCGGGCCGTCTGGCTGAACAACTCGCCAAAACCGAACCCAATGGTGCTATCTGGGCCAATCAATTCGATAATGTGGCCAACCGCAACGCACATATTGAAACCACAGCACAGGAAATCTGGCGTGATACCAATGGCAAGGTCGATGGTTTTGTCTCGGCTGTCGGTTCGGGTGGCACACTCGCAGGCACGGCCTTTGGCCTCAAGGACAAGAATGCGAATATCAAGATCGCTCTCGCTGATCCCCATGGCGCCGCCCTTTATTCCTTTTACACAACGGGGGAACTGAAATCGGAAGGCGATTCCATCACCGAAGGCATCGGGCAGGGGCGTATTACGGCCAATCTCGAAGGTTTTACGCCTGATTTTTCCTATCGCATTGGCGATGCCGACGCACTCGATATTCTGTTTGATCTGGTGCAGGAGGAAGGGCTTTGCCTCGGTGGCTCATCGGGTATTAATATTGCCGGTGCAATCCGCCTTGCAAAAGATCTCGGGCCGGGCCACACAATCGTGACGGTGCTTTGCGACTATGGTAATCGTTACCAGTCCAAGCTGTTCAATCCGGCTTTCCTGCGGGGAAAAGACTTGCCCGTGCCGGGCTGGCTTGAAACAAAAACCGAGATTGAAATACCATACGAGGGATAATCATGGCATACGAGACTGAAGCACTGTTCCGCGAAGATGCATATCTTAAAAGCGCGGAGGGTTCGGTCCTTGCCCTGACAGAGTCCGGCGGCATCATTCTCGATCAGACAAATTTTTATGCCACGTCCGGCGGACAGCCGGGAGATACGGGCTATTTTGAACGTGCCGATGGCTCGCGCATTGAAATTGCTGCAACTGTAACCGGCGAAAGCAAAAATGAAATCATCCATGTGCCAGTCGAAGGGCAGGCGGTGCCCGAAATTGGCGAGAAGCTGGTTCTGCAACTCAATTGGGAGCGCCGCTACAAGCTGATGCGTATGCATACCGCCTGCCATCTTCTTTCTGTCGCATGTCCGTTTCCAATTACCGGTGCCGCAGTTGGTGAAGAGGAAAGCCGTGTCGATTTCGATTTGCCAGATGCGAGCTATACCAAGGAACTGGTGACAGAAAAACTCATGGAAATGGTCAAAGCCAATGATCCCGTTACGCTGCGCTGGATTACCGACGAAGAATTTCTGGCCAATCCTGATATTGTGAAATCAAAGAATGTACGTCCGCCTGTTGGCACGGGACATTTGCGTCTGGTGGTTATCGGCGAAAATGGTTCGGTGGATTCGCAACCTTGCGGCGGCACACACGTTTCTCAAACACAGGAAGTGGGTGAAATCCACATCGGCAAGATCGAAAAGAAGGGCAAGGAAAACCGCCGCTTCCGCATTCGATTTGGCAATGCACCGCAAGCTTGAGAATTTCAGGAGCAATCATGTCCGACAAAAGCGCATTTGTTATTTCCCGCGATGATCTGAAAGCCCGACTGGGCGAGCCGGGCCTCGCAATCGTGGATGCATCGTGGTATTTGCCCGCAGCCGGTCGCAACGGACGCGATGAATATGATGCAGCGCACATTCCGGGTGCCGTCTTCTTCGATCAGGACGTGATTGCCGACAAGGATTCAGGCCTTCCCCATACCTTGCCCTCACCAGAGCTTTTTGCGCGCCATGTCGGTGCAATGGGCATCACGGCAGATGAAACCATTGTTGTTTATGATAGTCCCCGCATGTTCTCCGCACCGCGCGTCTGGTGGATGTTCCGCGTGATGGGCGTGAAGAACGTTCTGGTTCTCGATGGCGGTTTTGATGGCTGGAAAACAGCAAACTTCCCCGTCACCGATGAAGTTACAAAAATCGCTGCAACACTTTTCACGCCTTCATTCGATGCGGCCAAGGTCGTTGATTTTGCAGAAATGAGCAAAATCGTCGATGAACGCAGCTCTCAGATCGCCGATGCGCGGGCGGCGGGCCGTTTCACAGGCCGCGATGCAGAGCCGCGGGAAGGGATGCGCTCCGGTCATATGCCGGGCGCACGCAACGTTCCCGTTGGATCGTTGTCTGAAAACGGTCAACTCAAGAGCCTCGACAGCCTTCGCGAAATTTTTCGCAGTGCCGGTGTCGACCTCAACAAACCTGTTATTACAAGCTGCGGCTCCGGCGTGACAGCTGCGGTCATCACCCTCGCGCTGACTTCGCTTGGCCATGAAGACAATCGGCTTTATGATGGATCCTGGAGCGAGTGGGGCAGCAGGCAGGATACGCCTGTCGTGACCGGCGAAGCAGAATAAAATGCCACAAAAAAAGCTTACCGCCAGAGTAACCCATCTGGAAATGACGGCACGGTCGTCACTGTCTGTTCCGGTGCCATCTGGGGTGCGCCTTGCCATCATGCGATCGACCGAAATGCCCGTGCATTTCTATCGCTACCTTTATGAACAAATCGGGCGTCAGCATCACTGGATGATGCGACGCGTGCAAAATGATGCAGAAGTGGCCGAAGCAATTCACGCCGAAACCACCGAAATTCACGTTCTCTATGTCGATGGCAATCCGGCCGGTCTTTTGGAGATCAATCTCGCTGCCTTACCCGAAACGGCTGAAATTCTCTACTTTGGCCTCATGCCGGATTATCAGGGGCGGGGACTGGGAAAATTCTTTCTCAATGAAGCGATTTCCACGGCGTGGTCACATGAGCCGCAAAAAATTTCAATTCATACCAACACGCTCGACAGTCCACGCGCGTTGCAGCTTTACCAGAGAATGGGATTTGTGCCTGTCGGCTGGTCGGAAGAAGAAGTGATAGCGTGGGAATAAGGTTAGCCCCGCGCGACTTCGCGTCCGTTGGTGATTGAAACGACAGACGCGCTCGTAATACGTCCGCTTTCTTCATCAAACACCACGCAATTTCGACCGCGCTGCTTGGCCATATAAAGGCAACGGTCAGCCCGGCTCAACACCTGAGAATTGGATTCATTCTTTGGCGCAGATGCCACACCGATACTGATTGTCAGCGGGTATATCTGATATTCGGTGGCATGGAACGGTGTGTTTTCCACCTCTGAACGTATTCTCTGCGCAACGCGCATACCTGTTTCTCCCGTAGCCCCGGGAAGAAAAACGCAAAACTCCTCGCCACCAATACGCCCGACAAGATCACCCTTGCGCGTCACATTTTGAAGCGCAAATGCAATCAGCTTGAGTGCACGATCACCCACACTATGCCCGAATGTATCATTGATTGCTTTAAAATGATCGGCATCGATGACAAGCAAAGTTCCATTTTCAATGCGCGAGCGGCTGATTTTCATAGCGTCGAACAGTGCTTCGCGGTTGAGCAATCCAGTCATATGATCAACGCGCGAGCGCGCCTGCAATTCGGTATGCGCTTTTTCAAGCTGCGCATAGGCATCCTGAAGTTTGCTATAATGATAGAAAATATAAACAAGCGAAGGGAAGGCGGTAACTATCGGAATGCCTGCACTCAGGCTGATAGCTGCCCGTCCCGGCAGTGAACCGAAAAAGAATCCGACAACAAAGCTGGTTGCTAAGGAAAACAGAACCACACACAACGTTATGAACGCTGCCTTCCATAAAACCGTCTTCATATCTATGAAATCCCCCAACCCTATGAAGATATTTTAGGTGTCTGTTGCTGAACCCTGTATGAACAGACCAGATCGTTAGTGCACAGCCCCCAAACGCCAACCGCCGATGCTGAGAAACCAGTCCATAGGACTAATTTCTGATCCCATTGCGACCAGACAAGTTGCGCGCTGAAATAAAATCCGAACACGCCCCCGATACAATCAGCCCGAAACGCGCCCTCAGAGGCCTTATAGGAGGTGCAACATTTTGATAAAAGCTACATTCCTGCACGAATACAATTATTTATATATGTGTGCCATTAAAAACACAATCTAAAGTAGTGCATCATCAATATCTTACTCATAGATTCGTCTTGAGACAACAATCTTTAAAAGAAATAACATTTGCTGTAATTTTTCACATCGGTGCACAACCCGACTGAAGCGAAACAAAAGCCAATAAAATTATGCTTAAAATAGAATGATTTAGAGCAAATATCGGATTCAAGAAAATCGAAACGCGCTCTGGCGCGGTTCGATCTGACTGAATCAACGGGCGTGCTCTTTCTGTTTGGGTTCACGCATTATCCCACGCAAACCCACTTCGCCCTTTGGCTTGGAATGCTCTAAAAGACTGCCAGATATTTCAAGAGCGATACGATACCGATAATAATGACAATCACCTGGGCGATCTGTTTCACTTTCCCATCAAGCGGTAGCATATTGATGAGGTAAAGGACGAGAAAGATAACCAGAATTGTTATCAGAAGGCTAATGAGGATAGACATAAGCAGTCGGACCCTTCCCGGAACGGATGTTTCTTAACTCTTTCGGCGACCGTTCCATCTGGAGGCCGAACAGAGCGGTATGATAATGGGAAGCGCGGCCCGTTTCCGAGCCAATAACTGTCCCCAATCTCCATCATCCTGTTGCAAAGATGATATGCCGGTTAACGTTCCTATCAGAATAAGGTTCCAGTCATTTACGAAAGGAAATCGGCGACTTACGCCGCCGATGAGAGCAGATTTCGACCGGAATGAAAGGAAGGCCGATCTGATTCAATCAAATCGGTATTCCAAATACACAGCCGTTATTTTTGCATCGAACCCGTCTGCTTACGCCGGTCATGCCAGCTAAATGCTTCTTCAAGCAGGTGAGGGGTGTGACCGCCTCTGTTGCAGGCACGTTCAAAATAATCATTGAGCTGGTCGCGATAATCCGGGTGCGCGCAATTATTGATAATAAGCCGTGCCCGTTCACGTGGTGCAAGCCCGCGTAAATCGGCCAGCCCTTGTTCTGTCACAAGAATATCGACATCATGCTCGGTGTGATCGACATGGGTGACCATCGGCACGATAGACGATATGGCGCCATTTTTCGCTTCGGACTTGCTGACAAATATTGAAATGTAGGCGTTACGCGCAAAATCACCGGAACCGCCGATCCCGTTCATCATATGTGTGCCATCGACATGGGTGGAATTCACATTGCCGTAGATGTCAAACTCAAGTGCGGTATTGATGCCGATGATGCCAAGACGACGAATAACTTCCGGGTGATTGCTGATTTCCTGAGGGCGTAAAATCAGCTTGTCGCGATAGCGGTCAATATTACTAAACACGCGCTCGCCACAGGCAGGACTTAACGTGATGGATGAGCCGGAGGCGTAATCGAGTTTGCCAGCATCAAAAAGATCGAAAGTGCTGTCTTGCAGCACTTCACTATACATCCGCAGATTATGAAACGGACTATCCACAAAGCCATTGAGAACAGCATTGGCAATTGTACCAATACCTGCCTGCAAAGGATTGAGTGTCAGATCAAGGCGACCTGCATCGACTTCTTTGAGAAGAAACTCGATGAGATGCGAAGCAATGGCAATGGTTTCGCCATCGGCAGGTTCCACCGTCGAGGCGCTGTCGTTCTCATGGGTGATAACAATGCCGGCGATCTTCTCAGGCGGAATCGGAATATAGGGCAGGCCAACACGGCTGTCGCAGGCCGTCACCGGAATTGGATCGCGGGAAGGGCGCTTCGTGGGAATATAGATGTCGTGCAATCCCTCAAGCGCCAGTGGCTGATTGAGATTAACCTCGACAATGACCTTATCGGCCAGAATTGCGAAGCTCGCAGAGTTACCAATGGATGTTGTTGGAATAATACCGCCATTTTCAGTGATCGCCAGGGCTTCGACCACGGCGTAGTCAATGGGGCCGATCTGGTTCGAACGCAATTGTTCGACAGTCTCCGAGAGATGCTGATCAATGAACATGACTTCACCGCGATTGATTGCGGCACGCAAAGTACGATCCACCTGAAAAGGCATGCGACGCGCAAGCACATGGGCTTCGGTCAGCACCTTATCAACATCATGGCCAAGGGACGCGCCGGTAATCAAGGTGATCTGGAATGGATCATTTGCAGCACGCGCCGCCATCGCTAAAGGAACTGCCTTGGCATCACCTGAACGCGTAAACCCGCTCATGCCTATAATCATGCCATCTTTGATCAGGTTGGCAGCTTGTTCTGCCGTAATGATCTTATCACGCAGGGATGCGTTCCTGATACGTGCTTCCAACATGTAATCTACCTTCCTTGGAGACCGGCTTTAGGCCGGAAACAACACTCTCCGGTGCGCGAAGCATTTAAGCTGACGATCGGATTCGGCGCATGGGGGTAATAGCGCAAGTCAACAACGATTACACGCATGCTTTGGTCTTAGATCGACAATCAGCAGCCCTGTTGAAATCCGTAATAAGAGAAATGATTACGATCAAACAGAACCTGCTAAAGGCCTTGCAGGATAAGGGCTTTGACCTGCGAACATTCGTATTGAAGACCCCAACCGGCAATCGCATTGATGTCGGTCATAAAATATACCGTTCGTAAAATATGCAAATTAAAGGGTATTGGTTTTTATAAAATCCATGTACAGGGCAGGGCCATTAAAGCCCTGCCTTGCTATTATTTTAACGGCAGCGTGCAGTGTAAATCTGGCCACGGCTGTTTCTGTATTCGCATTTACCGTTGCGCAGATTGCGAACAAGCAAACCACCAATCGCACCCGCTCCGGCACCAATCAGTGCGCCACGGCCACCTCCAGCGATTCCGCCGATCGCGGCGCCAGCAACAGTTCCGATACTGACGTCTTTCTCTGAAGTTGTGCATCCCGCCATGATTAGCATTGCGATCAGCAATACTGAAATTTTACTCATGAAACTCATCCTCTCCATAAAATAATCTGCAAGCTCAATACCATGAGCTATGTATGAGTATATTCTTATAAACTCAAGCAGCCTAGAAAGGTCGCATCTCTAATTTGCCCATGTGTCGCATCTGTATATTGCCGTGGAAAAGCTACTCCAACTGCATCATGCCGGCGGTGAGGGTATCTGATTAAGCTGCTTCCTGCAAAAGTGTAGCAAAAGCCTCGGCGGGTGTCTTAAATCCAAGACACTTG